>DASXJO010000732.1:0-5975 GCA_036497385.1 Candidatus Angelobacter sp.
CCGCGCGAATCAGCGCCTTCGATGGCACGCATCCATAGTTGAGGCAATCGCCTCCCATGAGTTGACGTTCGACCAACGCAACCCGCGCGCCCAATATCGCTGCCCCAGCCGCAGCCACCAATCCGGCCGTTCCGGCTCCAACCACAACCAGGTTGTAGCGACCCGCCGGCATCGGATTGATCCAGTCAGGCGGGTGCGCATTCTCGACCAGCTTCTTGTTGAATTCATCGGCGGGGCTCACCTCAAAGGCATGAGGTGGCGTCATTGCAGGCTTCCTCCGCAACTGGAACCTGCGCCCGCGGTGCAGCCAAAGCAATGGCTGTCAGTGGCAATCGGCTTTTGCGCCAGTTCAGCGAAGGATTCAATCTCCCATACGGTCTTTCCGCTGGGCGTTTCCAGATCAAGCATCTGGTTGAAGTCGCAATCATAAATCCTACCGTCCCATCCAATGCTCACCAGGTCGCGGCACATTAAACCATTCACGGTCGCAGGATTAAAATGGTTCGTTAGCAGCGCCATGTAAGCTTCATGTTTCCCTTCGCGAAAAAGAAACTCTGCAAAGCGCTTGATCGGCATGTTGGTAATGGTGAACAGCCTGTCAAATTTGATTCCAAAGTTCTCGCGCAGCTGCTTCTTGTAGTCGGCTTCAAGGGCGTCCTGTGGCGGCGGCAAGGATGCTCCCAGCGGGTTATACACTAGATTCAGCGTCAGCCCTGTTCCGTTCTGCCCATAGCCGATTGCATTCAGCAGCCGCAGTGCGCGGATACTCTTCTCAAATGCGCCTTTGCCGCGCTGCTGGTCCACGTTGGTTTCCGTATAACAAGGGAGGCTGGCGGTGATCTCAACTTGATTGGCTGCAAGAAACTCTGCCAGCGTCTCTTCTCCGGGTTCAAAAAGGACGGTGAGATTGCAGCGGTCGATCACCTGCTTCCCCATGCGTCGCGATTCGCCCACCAGCGAACGAAAATTTGCGTTCAGCTCCGGCGCGCCGCCGGTGATGTCTACAGTATGGATGGAAGGTGTTGCCGCCAGTAGCGCCATGATGCGTTCCGCCACCTTTGCAGGCATTATCTCTGTGCGCTTGGGGCCCGCTTCAACATGGCAGTGCTGGCAAGCCTGATTGCAGAGCTTGCCCAGGTTGATTTGCAGTATGGTTACCTCGCGGCGCTTCAGTTCGTCTATCCCGTGTTGCCGCAACGTGCCTTGGAAATCAGCCGCTGGAGCACGGTTCAGTATTGGCAGGAGCGTGGTTTTCTCGGCCATCCCGCAAGCCCTCTCTTCACTACAATATAATGTAACGATACAGGGCGAAGCGTGTTCCAGCGAACATGCTTTCCTAACTGATTAGATACTAAATTAGCTATTCTTATAAGGCGCTGCCCCCGGCGTGTCTTTGCCGGCAAGATTCAACGCATACATGGAAAAAACGCCAGGTCGTCCACCCAAAGTCAGCATCATTGTCCTGACGTGGAACAGCTATGATGTCACCCGCGATTGCCTGCTTTCACTCAAAAAGATTGATTATCCTGCGTTCGAAGTAGTGCTGGTGGATAACGGCTCAGTCGATGGCTCCGGCAAAAAGCTGGCCCAGGATTTTCCTGATGTAAGGGTCATCCTTAATGACAAGAACCTGGGATTCCCTGGCGGCAACAATGTTGCCATGCGCGACATTCTGGCTCGAGGAACGGACTATGTGCTGCTGCTGAATAATGACACGATTGTTGCGCCGGATTTTCTCGCCGAACTTGTCCAAGTGGCCGAAAGCGACCAGCGCATCGGCATGGTGAGTCCCAAAATTTATTATTTTGAACCGGCGGATAAAATCTGGTACGCCGGCGGCAAGTATGTTCCCTGGAAAACTTTTCCTATCCACGTTGGATTGCGTGAGACTGACGTTGGAAGTTATGACCAGACAAAGGAAGTTTCTTTCGTCTCAGGATGCGCTCTTCTGGTGAGAGCGGAAGCCGTGCAGAAAGTCGGCTTGCTGGATGAAATCTTTTTCATGGGTTATGAAGATGTGGATTGGTCGGTACGCACCCTGCGCGCGGGGTACAAGGCAATGTATGCTCCCGCGTCTATTGTGTGGCACCGCGATTCCTACGTCACGAAGCAGAGTATGGGATTTGCCAAGCGGGATTTTTACAACATGAGAAATGCCGTTCTGTGCGCGCGCAAATATCTGCCTCGACATCAGCTGCCGTTGTTCGCATTCTCCATGAGCACATATGTGGGCTATGTCACGCTCAGGTCTTTGTTTCAGGCGGACTTCAAACGCGCCGCGGGCCTTTATCGCGGTCTCTGGGATGGCTGGCGCACTGCGCTCCCGGAGAAACTCCCCTCGTTATAATGCTTTCATAAATTCGGGAAGGGTCGGATTTTGTAGTTCTGTCTCCCATGAGCGAGTTTCTTTATAAATCGGTGGAAGCGCTGGCGAGCAGGATCAAAGGACGGCCATTCCACCTGGATCGAAATATTCCGCTGTCGCTATTGCTGGGATTGCTCATCCGGCGCGCCTCCTGGCTCATCCGCGGCCTGCTCAAACTTCTGATTTTGCAGCGCCGCATCGCAACTGTGTTCATGGCCAAAGGAGTCAATCTCCGTGGCACGTCGCTCATTCGTTTTGGCAAAGGCGTTACCCTGGAGCGCGGCGTCATAATCGACGGGCTCATGCGGAGTGGCGTCGTTTTGGGAGATAACGTTAAAATCGGCCCGTATTCGGTATTGGTGGGAGCACCCATCTCCAACCTGGGTGAAGGCATCCGACTAGGCGCTAATTCAGCTGTCGACGCATACTCCTTCATCGGCAGCTCCGGCTTTGTTTCCATCGGGGAAAACGTGATTATGGGCCAGCATGTGAGCTTTCATCCCGAGAATCACGTTTATGACCGCACTGACATTCCTATTCGCAGCCAGGGGACTACACGTTTGGGCATCACTATTGAAGACGATGTATGGGTAGGCGCGAATGTGACTTTCCTGGACGGCGCCGTGGTCGGCCGAGGATGTGTGATCGGGGCTGGTTCCGTGGTGAGAGGCAAGATTCCGCCTTATTGCATCGCGATAGGCGTCCCCGCGAAAGCCAAGCTTCTGCCTCGAGCATGGAAGTAACCGAGGATGAGACAATGATCGCAAATGCCGGCGCGGTCGTTCTTTTGCGAAAGCAGAAGGGGCTCCGTCGTGAGCTGCAGAATCGCCCGAACCTCTTGTCCATTCGCATCGCGTTCCTGTGCGGCTCCACGGTCAATGAGGTCGCCGCTTTTCTTGAGTTGCTGCTGCTGGAGCAAGGCATACAGCCGGTTTTCTACTTCTCGGACTACAACAAGTATTTTGAAGAAGCTGTTCTCGATACGGCACGCCTGGTTGAATTCAAGCCCGATATCGTTTTCGTATACACATCCTCGGCAAATATTCAGGGTTGGCCGCTGCTGGACACATCCGAGTCCGATTTGAATGCTTACGTTGTCGCGGAAAGCATGCGCTTTGCCGCCATCTGGAATGGGCTCCGGCCGCTCGGCGCCGTGGTGGTGCAGAACAATTTTGAGCTTCCGGCACAACGCCTGCTGGGCAATTATGATGCGGTAAGCCCCACAGGCCGGGTCAGGTTCATCAACCTGCTGAATACAGAATTTGCGCGCGAAGCCAACGCGCGTACCAATCTTCTTGTCCATGATTTCAGCGGAGTGGCTGCTTCAGTAGGCCTGAAGAACTTTCACGACGCTGGTCGCTGGTTCAGCTACAAGATACTCACGACGCCCGAAGGCAGCCTTGAGGTCGCCAAGTCTGCTGCCGCCATGGTGTTGGCGATTTATGGCCGCACGCGGAAATGCCTGGTCCTTGATCTGGACAATACGCTTTGGGGCGGAGTCATTGGCGACGACGGTCCGGAACAAATCAAGATTGGCAGAGAAACCGCGGAAGCTGAGGCTTTTACTGCGTTTCAAGAATATTGTCTTCAACTCAGAAGCCGAGGAATTCTGCTGGCTGTTTGCTCCAAGAATTCTGAAGAAATTGCGCGCCAGGGGTTTGAGCACCCTGACTCGGTTCTTTTGCTGGACCATTTTTCATGTTTCAAGATGAATTGGGAGCCCAAGCATGAGAACATCAAAGCGATTGCTTCTGAGCTGAATATAGGCCTGGATAGCATCGTCTTTGTGGATGACAATCCGGCGGAGCGTGAGATCATTTCCGCGCAACTGCCGGCGGTGGCAGTTCCGGACGTGGGCAGTGAGGTCAGCGGATTTATTCGCGTCTTGGAGGATGGGCGCTACTTTGAGCCGGTGCGGCTTTCACGCGAAGACCTGAAGCGTGCCGAGCAGTACCAGGAGAATGCGGAGCGCGCTGCTTTCCAGGGCCGCTTCCGGAATTATGATGAATACCTGGAATCACTGGAAATGAGCGCCGAGGTGGCCGCGTTTAAGCCTGTCTATCTCGACCGCATTACGCAATTAATCGGCAAGACCAACCAATTCAACCTGACCACGCGCCGGTACACCCGAGCACAGGTTGAGGCCATCGCCGCCGATCCCTCCTACATCTCGCTGTATGGAAAATTGACAGATAAGTTCGGCGATAACGGGCTGATCTCGGTCATCATTGGGAGGAAAGAAAACGACATTCTGCACATTGATCTGTGGATCATGAGTTGCCGGGTTTTGAAACGCGGAATGGAGATGGTGATGCTTGATGCGCTGGTTACCGAGTGCCAGAGTCGAGGCATCGGCGAAATTCGCGGTTACTATATCCAAACGGACAGAAATGGGTTGGCTGCCGGACACTACACGGCTCTTGGTTTTGAGCGAAGCGGGGGTGATGACAAGCATCAGGTATTCAGACTGGATCTCTCCCAGGGCTACCAGCCGCAGAATAAGTATATTAAGGAGTACGTACATGAGTGATATCCTGGCCGAGTTGCAACCAATCTTCCGCGATGTGCTTGACGATCCTGCACTGCATATCACACGACAGTCCAGCGCGGCGACAGTCGCCAACTGGGACTCTCTGGCGCACATCAACCTTGTATCGGCAATCGAGCAGGAATTCCACATCCGTTTTAGCCTGAGTGAACTGGCAGAATTGAAAAACGTAGGCGATATGATCGATCTGATGGAACAAAAGCTCGCGGCAAAATGAACGCTTATCGCTGGTCTGAATTACATACCGGGCTCGCGCATTCGTTTTCGGTGCAACTAACGTCGGCAATGATGCAGGATTTTTTGCATTTGTCCGGCGACACCAATCCTCTTCATCTGGACGCTACGTTTGCCAAAGAGGCAGGATTCCCCGACGTTGTAGCTTATGGCATGATGACGTCTGCACTGTACTCACGGATGGTGGGCGTCTATCTCCCCGGCCGTTTTTGCCTGCTCCATGGTATTCAGGTGGACTTTTCCAATCCTGCATACGTGGGTGACTGGCTGACGGTAAAGGGCGAAATTGCACATCTAAACGACGCATTTCGGCGGATCGAGATCAAGGCTTCGATTGAGAACGGCGCGCAAGTAATCTCCAAAGCAAAAATCCGGGTGGGCTTAAATGAGCGCTGAGACCATCCTGATCACCGGCGCTTCTTCCGATCTCGCGTTAGAACTGATTCGTTCCATCGCCAAGAACGGGCCTGCTGTACAAACCCTGGCCCATTTCCATCAAGGACAGGAACGCATGGAGCAGATGAAACGTGAACTGGGCGACAGCTTCATTCCGATCCAAGCGGATTTAAGCTCTCGGGAGGGCGTTGAGCACCTGATCGCTCAAGTTCGTTTGTATGCGGAATTTCCGAGCAAGGTTGTTCACTTTGCCGGGCTCAAGCTGCGCCTGGAGCGCTTCCACCAAGCCGACCTGGAGCATTTTGACGCTGATTTTCAGGTCCAGGTGCGCGCGGTCATGCGGCTGCTGCAAGAGTTTCTTCCGGCGATGGCACGCGCCGAATGGCACACCAAAGTGGTGCTGGTGCTTTCCAGTGTTACCGTTGGCGTTCC
>DASXJO010000733.1:0-2142 GCA_036497385.1 Candidatus Angelobacter sp.
ATACGCGTGGCGAAAGAATTTTACGAGTCGGGCATCAACACCAACATTGAAAAGGAACTTGGCGCTGCGAAATCAGATTCCATGCGTCCGGAATCAGCCATTGGTGCTGTAAAGGCGGGTGCTGCCAAGGCGGAAGAATCCGCATGAGCCACGGCCCGGTTGCTTTTCTCTTCCCCGGACAGGGGTCGCAGGCAGCAGGAATGGGAAAAGAGCTGGCATCACTCTATCCTGTGGCGCGACATACATTTCAGGAAGCCGACGACGCTCTGGGCTTTTCCATCTCTCAACTCTGCTTTGAAGGCCCTGACGATCAGCTGAAGCTCACTGAAAATACCCAGCCGGCCATCCTGACGATGAGCACCGCCGTGGCCCGCGTGCTGCAGGAAAAAGGAATTGTTCCGCAATTTGCCGCCGGACACAGCCTGGGTGAATACTCCGCCCACGTAGCAGCCGGCACGCTTTCTTTTGCCGAAGCCGTACGCACGGTCCACAATCGCGGGCGCTACATGCAGGAAGCAGTACCAGCCGGTGAAGGTGGAATGGCCGCAATCCTGGGCATGGCGCTGGACCCGTTGCAACAAGTTTGCGCTGACGCCGCGCAGGGCGAAGTTGTTTCTCCGGCCAACATCAACTCTCCGGACCAGATCGTGATTTCAGGTCATCAGAAGGCAGTTGAACGCGCCGCTGATCTGGCTAAACAACGCGGAGCCAAGCGCGCCAAGATGCTGGAGGTGAGCGCGCCTTTCCATTGCGAGTTGATGAAGCCAGCTCAAGACCGGCTGGAATCTGATTTGCAAAAGCTTCATTTCAATAACCCTGAATTGCCGGTGATCGCAAACATTGACGCGACCCCCAAAGCTACTGCTGAAGGTTCCCGGCAGGCATTGGTCCGCCAGGTTACCGGCGCTGTCCAGTGGGCCAAGTGCATGCAGACGCTGATCGGGCTGGGGGTGCAGACCTTTATTGAGGTCGGGCCGGGCAAGGTGCTTACGGGCTTGATGCGCCAGATTGATCGATCACAAACCTGCTTGAACGCCGAAGATGAAGCTTCAGTCCAAAAAGTAAGCAATCTGTTTGCCGCTGCGGCGAAAGAATAGCTGGCCAGAGAGAGCAGCGCATTTCTCAATATTTTTTAACATGCCATATCGCACCAGAAAGCTATGCCTCGTCAACTTGATCAGGCAAGCTTGATAAGATAGCCATTTCCGAGAGGCGATTGTCCTTCATGCTTAACTTCTCTTCTTTTCGCGCGCGGCTTACGCTCTCAACATTTCTCTTTTTCTCCATTGCAGCAATGAGACTCCAGGCGCAGCGCCTGCCCACCACCATTGTCCCAGGCCATTACAATCTGGTGCTCGATCCTGATATTGCCGGGCAGAAATTCATCGGTGAAGAGACTATCACCGTGCAGGTGCAGCAGGCCACCAGTGAGATCGTGCTCAATTCGCTGGGGCTGGATATCTCCCTGGCGGAAGCGACGGCCGCAAACAAGACTTTGCCGGCAAAAGCGACCTATGACCAACCAAATGAAATCGTACGGCTCTCTTTGGCTCAGCCCCTTCCCGCCGGCGCAGCAAGCCTGCACCTCAAATTTTCCGGCAAGCTCACAGCTGGCTTGCGCGGGCTCTATCTGAGCAAGTCAGCACGGCGGCAATATGCCGTTACGCAGTTTGAAGGCACATACGCCCGCATGATGTTTCCCGGCTTTGACGAGCCTGCGTTCAAAGCCACGTTCGATCTCTCTGTCATCGCCGACAAGGGCGATACGGCCATCTCCAATGGTCGCATCGTAAAAGACGAGCCTCTGCCCAGCTCCACGCGGCATCGCATTACGTTCTCCACTTCGCCTCGGATGTCCACGTACCTTGTCGCGCTCGCAATCGGCGACTGGCAATGTCTGGAGCGCACTGTTGATGGCACGCCGATCCGCGTCTGCGCCGAGCCCGACAAAAAGCAGTATGGACAGTTTGCGCTGGAGGCGGCTGCGCAATCCGTCCACTTCTATAACCAGTGGTATGGCATCAAGTATCCGTTTGAAAAGCTCGACATGCTGGCCATCCCCGACTACGAATGGGGCGGCATGGAGAACACCGCGTCTATTTTCTATCGCGACACCGCGCTGCTCATGGATGAAAAGACCGC
>DASXJO010000734.1:0-3475 GCA_036497385.1 Candidatus Angelobacter sp.
ATCGAAGAAGTGATCGTCCAGACCTACCTTCTCCAGACCCAGAACTTCGGCAAAGAGAGAACACAGAATCTCCTCCTGAGGCGTGCGCGGCGCCCGCCATGCAGAAGTTGAAACCATCTCCGGCGCAGGCAGCGCCTTGCGGTCCAGCTTGCCGTTGGGCGTCAGCGGCCATGCATCAAGCACCATAACTGTCGCA
This sequence comes from Candidatus Angelobacter sp., assembly GCA_036497385.1. Taxonomy (GTDB): domain Bacteria; phylum Acidobacteriota; class Terriglobia; order Terriglobales; family Acidobacteriaceae; genus Angelobacter. The sequence continues at coordinate 197 of DASXJO010000734.1, forward strand.
GGCACCATATAGTCCGGCAGCTTCGCGCGCAGGTTGTCCCGCAGTATTCGCCCTAGCCCGCCTTCTGCCATATTGCGAGCCGGAGAATTGCCAAACCTACGGTAGGAATGCCGTGGTATTTCCGTCTTGATCTCGCGCCCTTGCCAGCGAGGATTGAATATCACTTCATAAATTCCATCCTTCCCAAATCCCCGCCAACAATATTCCACCCCCAGACGCTCCGCCCATTGCATGACGGTGTTCGGATCTTCCCCCGAAAGCTTTTCGCAAAGCTCTTTCAGTTGCGCGGCATTATTTACATCAGCGGCTTCAGCGTCGATCAAGCGAACCGCCTCTACTGCCCACACCGTCCGAGCATCCTGAATCCCACGGACGCCGACTCCCGATTCCGGACGCAAGGCCAGCATCTCCTCCAACTCTGTTCGCCACGCGCTATCACCATCCCACTCCACCCAGTGATGCGGGGGCGCGATCTCCTCCTTCTCTCCAATCTCCAGCACTACGTTGTACCGGAACCTGCTCAACTCATTGTCAAAATCGCCCTTCTTCAATCCGGCCTTTACGCGCCCAATTTTCTTCCATGACCTCCCAAGCTCTGAAAAAAGTTCCGCATCGATGAGCAACTCCTTTTCTTTTCGCTTGCCTTGCTGCATCAGCCTGCGCAATTCCGCCAGCGTTAAATCGGGCTCCGCCTTGTACAGTTGCACCGACGCATGATATGCATCCTGCAAGGCCAGATTGCGTACGTCCCCGACGAATATGTGCCCACCCTTCTTCGTTACCCGAACTGCCTGCTCCAATGCCTGTAAAAGATAATCCGTGCCCGGAAAATATTGCACGATGGAATTCAAGATAACCAGATCCACACTGTCGTCGCCGAGGAATGAAAGTTCATGCGCCATGCCTTCGCGCAATTGCACATGACTGAGATCCGGGCGCGAAGAGAGATATCCTTTCAGCTGCCGCAGGACCTCTTGCGAAAAATCGATTCCGATATAGCTTTCGCAATTTGGCGCAAGCCGCGTAAGCAAAAGACCCGTCCCGCATCCAACTTCAAGAACGCGCTGCGGATTCAATCTCCGCAACTGTGACACGGTCTCCTCGATCCAGATCCGCATCTCCTCTATAGGAATCATTTCTCCGCTGTAACTGCTCTGCCAGCCGGTTAGATTCAAATCGCCAGCCGCGTCTCGTCCCTGGCCATAGAGTCCCTCGTAGAGCTGGCGCCAATCCTCTATGAATTCTGCTTTTTGGCTGTCCTGCTCTGGCTCTTCAGCGGCTGCAACCACATATCCAAGAAGCCGCTTCTCTTCGCCCTCACCCTCTACTGTTACAACCGCATCCTGAACGCGCTCATCGCTTCGCAATGCCGCTTCGATCTCACCCAACTCGATACGGAAACCGCGGATCTTCACCTGGAAATCATTGCGGCCCAGAAACTCGATGTTGCCGTCCGGAAGCCACCGCACCAAGTCTCCCGTGCGGTACAGCCGCCCGTTCGCATCATCCGTGAATGGATCTTTGAGAAATTTTTCTGCCGTCAGTTCTGGCCGATTCAGGTAACCCCGCGCCACTCCCACGCCCCCAATGTACAACTCGCCCGCAACCCCTGCTGGTACCGGCTCACCCTGAGCGTCAAGAATGTACACGCGAGTGTTCGAGATTGGCCGCCCGATCGGGACTGTCTTGCCCTCTTCTACCGACTTAACTTCATACCAGGTCGCATATGTGATGGTTTCGGTAGGCCCATAAACATGCAAGAGGTGCTCGACTTTGACCTCGCCAAGCACACGCTCGACCCAACGGGGCTCCACCCGCTCGCCTCCAAATAGCACATAGCGGAAGTTAGCGAATGCTTCTACCGCATCGGACGCAATCTGGTTAAAAAGTGCGGTGGTTAAAAAGAGTGTCGTTATTTTGTTCTTCTGAATGTCTCTGGCAAGTTCCGCAGGCGACAGCAACGTGTCCTTTTTGACGTTCACTAAGCGCGCACCCGCCAGCAAGGCTCCCCATATCTCGAATGTCGCCGCATCAAAAAAAGCGTTTGACGCCTGAGCGATCACATCATCGGGGCAAAGTTGTACGTAATTCGTGTTCCGCGCCAAGCGAACTATCCCACGATGTTCGACCATCACGCCCTTTGGCACACCAGTGGATCCGGAAGTGTAAATTACATAGGCGAGATGATTGGGAGTGACACCGATCATTGAGCAATCCAAATTGCTCTCGGGATAACCCTCCAATTCCGCAGCGTCCTTCATAACCACCACGGGAAGCTTTCCGCCAATTCCACTCAACAATTCCCGCAGCTTTGTGTATGTCAACAAAGCTATTGGCTGAGCGTCCTGAAGCATCAATCGTAAACGCTCAATGGGGTAATCTGAATCGAGAGGGAGGTACGCGCCCCCAGCCTTGAGCACACCCACCATGGCGACGATCATTTCGAAGCCGCGCTGCAGGCAGATGGCCACTCGTTCGTCGGGTTTCACGCCCAACGCTCTTAAATAATGCGCCAGCCGATTGGCCCTTGCATTGAGCTCGGCATAAGTGATTTCCTCGTCCTCGGAGACCACCGCTATAGCATCGGGAGTTCTTGCCGCCTGCTCTTCGAACAACTCATGCACGCACTTGTCTGCCGGGAACGCAGTCGCCGTTTCATTCCAGTCATAGAGCAGTTGATGTCTCTCCTTGACGCTGAGCATCTCCACTCGTCCCACCACGCAGCCCGGTTCTCTCACCACTGCATCCAGCATCCGCACATAGTGCCGCGACATCTGCTCCATCCGCCACCGGTCAAACAGGTTCCGGTTGTACCACCAGTGCAGTGCAATCTCGCCTCCGCGCTCAAAAGCGTGAACTTCCAGATCGAACCGTACCCGCAACTCTCCCCCGTTTACGGGAGTCACCTCCAGTTGCTTCAACCGCTGTTTATCCATCGGAGCATTCTGCACAGCAAACATGACCTGAAACAACGGCGTGGTATTCAAGCTGCGCTCCGGCGACAACTCTTCCACCAGCCGCTCAAACGGCACGTCCTGATGCTCATAGGCCGCCAGCGCCGTCTGCCGCACCTCGCCCAGCAACTCCCCGAAGGTCATCTCTCCCTGCGGCCGCACTCGCATCACCAGCGAGTTCACGAAGAACCCAATCAGTTCCTCCAGTTGCTCCTCCTGCCGATTGGCAATCGGCGAACCTACCACAATGTCATCCTGTCCGCTGTAACGCGACAGCAACATCCCAAACACCGCCAGCAGCGTCATGTACAAAGTCGACTGATTG
>DASXJO010000735.1:0-3173 GCA_036497385.1 Candidatus Angelobacter sp.
GGTTATTACTTCCGCAGCTTTGCTCATTTCAATAAAACGTATGGCGCCATGGGCGCGGTGATCGCGCTGATGGTGTGGCTCTACTGGACCAGCTTCTTCATGCTGCTGGGAGCAGAGATGAACTGCCAATTGGCAAAGGAATCGAGCAAAGGAAAAATCAAACAGGACGAAAAACCAAGCGGGCTCACCGGCTTGGATATTGCGGCGTAACAGCAATTAGCAAATAGCAACTGGCAATTAGCTTCTCTAAAAACCCCGAAGCGCAGCGAGGGGCCCCTATAGCCACCCACCAGATTGAGCACAGCAAGAATCCCCGAAGACTCGTGCGAATAGCGATCCCTCACTTCATTTCGGGATTTCAGGCGGCCAATTGCTAGTTGCCAATTGCTAGCTGCTGCTACCTTGCCGACTTAAACAATGAAAACACTGCGCCCTGCGGGTCGGCGACGATGGCCCACGTGCCAACGTTTTCCATCTTGCGCGCGGGCATAAGAATTTTGCCTCCCAGTTGGGCCGCTTTGGCCGTGGCTGCTTCAACATCGGCAACCTGAAAATAGACCAGCCAGTGCGGCGGAGCATTGGGATTGCGGTGCTGAGCAGGAGGAATTCCGCCGATAAAATTCTCGCCATTCTTGATATGAATATATCCGGAAGGATCTTTTTCGTCCTTCATTAACTGCCAGCCCAATAGATCGCCATAAAACTTGCTTGCGCGCTCCGCATCGGGAGTGCTGAGGTCAGCCCAGCAAAAAGTATTGTCGCCCTTTATGCCAATACCTGAACGGCTTTTGGTCTGCCACACGGAAAAGACGGCGCCGGTGGGGTCCTGGAGAACGGCCATCCGGCCTACGTCCATTACGTCGAACGCCGGTGCGTGCACCGTACCGCCGGCTTGGGCGGCTTTTGCCACCGCCTGATCGGCACTTTCAACCTCGATATATAGCATCCAGTTCGGAGGTACGCCTTGCGCGCGCTGTTCCTTGCGCATGGTGTAAGCAGCTCCGGTATTGCGGCCAGCAAGCTTGAACATGGAATAAAAATCGTCCGGCCCCATGGGGTTATCTTCGACTGCCCAGCCGAAGAGAGACGTATAGAAAGTTTTTGCTGCATTCTGGTCCGTGGTGGCCAGCTCAACCCAGCAAAACGAGCCGGCGGGATGCTTATCGATATTTGCCATAGCCCAAAAGTATACGCCCCACCTGTTGAATCGTGCATCGCCAGGCGACCAGACAGGGATCTACTTACGAGTGATCTGCTTATGAATGATCTACTCTGGCGAAGAGTATGTCCCACTCCTGATGCTTTTGCGACGGAACAGACCGGCTGCCGGGAAATGTTTGATCCAGCAATTCAAGGCAAGACATACTCAGCACGGCAAACTTGCGCCAGTCCGGCAGACGACTGCTGCCGCTTTCGCCCGCAATCTGATATGTGAAGAGGTTCGCAGTCCCTTTTTGAATGCCATAGTCCTGCGGCTCCACGATTCGCTCTTTGCCATGATATGTAAAGCGCAGCAGGCGTTTCTCATGGATTGCTGTCAGAATAAGCCGATGAACCGCCGGATCTACATTGGCCGGTGCCGGGTGCCGTATTACGTGGACTGAACTCCTCATCTGTGGATCATGAGCGAGCCTCAGCATTTCAATGACGCGGAACCTTATCTATCCTGAATTTGTAAATCTATAATAAAAGCATGAAGCGCTCCGGAGTTGCCGATCTCCCCTTGCATGGCGGGCGTGTGCCTCCATGGCTTGCCGAGCGCATGACCCTGCTGGGCACGGCGATTTCCGAGAGCGTGCTCTACCATTACGGCGCGCCGGAGTTGCTTTCCCGGCTGAGCGATCCTTTCTGGTTCCAGGCTCTTGGCTGCGTGATGGGAATGGACTGGCACTCTTCTGGAATCACCACGTCAGTGATGGGCGCTCTGAAGCGCGGACTGAATCCCCGCGCTCACGAACTAGGCATTTACGTCTGCGGTGGACGCGGAAAGCATTCGCGCAAGACTCCGGACGAATTGCGCGCAGTCGCTGATAAAGAAAGCCTGAATGGCGAGGAACTGGCGCGCACCAGCCGCCTTACCGCCAAGATCGATAATAATGCCATTGCCGATGGATTCCAGCTATACCTGCACAGCTTTGTGGTGAGCAAAGGCGGAGAGTGGACGGTGGTTCAGCAAGGCATGAATGACGCTACAGGTCGTGCGCGGCGCTACCACTGGCATTCGGCGACTGTGCGCGATTTTACTTCTGAGCCGCATACGGCGATTGTCGGAGAAAGCGTTCTTGAAGGTTCAATCATGAACCTGGTGGACAGCCGGGCCAGGGCGGCGCAATCTGCCTTGCTGGAGATTACGCGCGAGAATCCCGAGCGCACCTTGCGCGACGTTCCACGGCTCACCATGCCGGCGCACCACGACGTGCGTGAAAAAGATATTGACGTAAAGCGGCTCGGCGCGGTGCTGGCCGTTGCCTATGAAAAGCAGCTGCACGACTTTGCCAATCTGCTGTTGCTGGAAAATCTTGGGCCACGCACGTTGCAGTCCCTGGCGCTGATTGCCGAGGTGGTGCATGGAACGCCGACGCGCTTTGCTGATCCCGCACGATTCTCATTCGCGCACGGCGGAAAAGATGGCCATCCCTTCCCTGTTCCGCTGAAGACCTATGATGAATCCCTCTCCGTCCTGCGCCGTGCCTTGCAGCAGGCGAAAGTTGGCCACACGGAAAAGTTAAGCGGCTTCAGCCGGCTTGATCGCTTTACCCGGATGGTGGAGACTCAGAGCCAGCCAAAAGTCGATTTTGGCGCAGCTTTGGCTCATGAGCGTCAGATTTCTCCGTCGCTGGATGGAAGGACTGTCTTCGATGATCGGAAGCAGCAAGGAAAGACAGCAAAAGCAAAAGACAATAAACAGCTCAAGCTGTTCTGATTCCGGCAACTCTATTGCCCGCGCGCCGCACTCTAGGTACACTGCACACGCGATGATGAAACGATTTTTCCTGTCTTTGATTACCGCGCTTGCCTGCATTCCTGCAATGGGCCAGTGCTGCCCGGAAAAGCCAACTGCAGAAAAGCGGCAAGTGCTCTGGCAGAAGCTTCAGGAAGATCTAACAGCCGTCGACAAGGGACTGGACGGCGTGATGGGCCTGGCGGTGAAAGATCTTACGTCGGGAGAAACC
>DASXJO010000736.1:0-3329 GCA_036497385.1 Candidatus Angelobacter sp.
GCCAGCTATCCTTCGCTCACGGGCCAGCCTTTGCAGCCTCTTTGGGTGGATACGAAGCAGCGATTGAAATCTACCGCGTCGTGTGACAAATCGCTTGAGTCAGGGACCGACCAAGCAGTTCAACATTCGGACTTCTTAGCATTGAATGGTGTGTGCCAGGTACCGGAGTTACACGGAGCAGGTCACTTGGAACAACCTCATTCCAGCCGCGATGTGGACATGAATCACCGCTGTTCTGTGCATCCAGAGCGGCAAAGAGATGGACAGGAATGTGGAGGAGGCGAGGTTGATAGCGCGCAGATGCCACAGCGAGCGAGTGCGTGCGGGCTAGCTTTAAGCGAGTCTGTGTAGTGGTGAGGTATCTAAGTGTGTCCGGAATAAGTGACAACCTGTCACACTCCTGAACAACCTGGGGGAACTCCATTGTATGCAAGCTTGCTCTCATCGCATCAAGGGCCGCTTTTCGCCCATCCCCCTCCGTTCCGGCAGATTCAATGAGATCCAGCAGGAAGGCGCTGTCATTGAAATCGATATTGGCTCGTCTGGCCATAGCGTTCGACCGAGGACATAAAGTATCAAACATGGCGAAAAATTCCACCTGTTCATGTGCGCCGATGAGTTGCGAAGCAATCTCATAAGCGATGTTTCCACCGCCCGACCAGCCGGCAACACGGTACGGGCCAGCCGGCTGCACGAAACGAATCATCCGCACCATTCGGGTTGCTATTTCTTCAATGGTTTCCGATTGCGTTTGATAGGCCGGAATAGCCGGCAAACCGTAAAGTGGGATATTCCTATCGATGTGGGGGGCCACTGCTGATGCGTACAGCAATTCACCGTTTCCGCAGTGTGTCAGGAAGAGCGGGCGATGATCTGCGCTACCGACATTAATTTGTACTGCAATGTCCGCGGAGTCCGGTGTTTCGCGGCTCTTGAGTTTAGCAGCAAGGGATTCGATAGTCGGATTCGCGAATATATCCGCCACGGTGATGATGAAGCCTCTTTGCTGAAGCAATGTCACCACTCGTAAAGTGAGCAGTGAATGTCCACCGAGCCGGAAGAAGTCATCGTGTCTGTTGACTTGGTCCAGCCTTAAAGTCTCGGCCCAGATAGAAGCCAGCATGGTCTCTACATCGCCCTGCGGTGGCTCAGAGCCGTGAACGGTATGGGAATCCATTTCCGGCGCGGGCAGTGCCCTGCGGTCCAGCTTGCCGTTCGGCGTCAGCGGCCACGCCTCAAGCGCCATGAAGGCTGAAGGAACCATGTACTCCGGCAAACTCGTCGACAGGTACGCGCGTAACTGCTCTTCGCTGGGGACATTTGCCTCCGGTCCGTCTTTCAATGACGTGGTGTAATACGCCACCAGCCGCTTGTCGCCTGGCCTCTCCTCGCGGGCGACAACGAACGCCTCGCGAACTGCAGGGTGTTTCGCCAGCCGCGCTTCTATTTCACCTAGCTCAACACGGAACCCGCGGATCTTCACCTGGAAATCGTTGCGGCCTAGAAATTCGATGTTGCCGTCGGCAAGCCATCGGCCAAGGTCACCTGAGCGGTACATCCGCGCTCCAGGTTCCCCGCTGAAGGGATCTGTAACGAACTTTTCCGCCGTCAGTTCCGGCCGGTTCAGATAACCCAACGCTACTCCCGCTCCGCCGATGTACAGTTCTCCCACAACCCCTACCGGTGCGGGCTCGCCTTGAGCGTCAAGAATGTACACCTGCGTATTTGAAATGGGCCTCCCGATCGGAATGCTTGATCCGTCTTCCCGAACCGCAGCAATTTCGTAGGTGGTAGTGAAAGTCGTGCTCTCGGTCGGACCATAACCATTGAGAAGGTGCTGGGGAGCATGGCTGCTCAACACCCGAGCCACGACGGCAGGATCCAGAACGTCACCCCCGCTCATCAGGTAACGTAAACCTGCAAATTGCTTCTGCAGTACGTGCGCATACTGATTAAAGAGACCAACCGTAAGCCACAGAATAGTGACCGCCTGTTGCTCGAGCGTCCGGGCGAAAGCTGCAGGATCAAGCAAAGTTTTCTGTTTGATAATCACGATGCAGCCACCGTTCAGCAGTGGCGCCCAGACTTCCAAAGTCGAGACATCGAATGACGGATTGACGCCAAATGCCATCCGGTCATCCTTGCTGAACTGCGCGTAGTTGTTGTTGCATATCAACCGAGTGATCCCGCGATGAGGCACCATGACGCCTTTAGGCTGGCCTGTTGATCCCGAGGTGTACATGACGTAAGCCAACGCCTCTCCATCCAATGGCGTGTATAAGTCGGCGGTGGCTTCTTCATCGAGAACTAATTTATTGATATTGACCCTTGCCGCAGAAATCACTTCGGGAAGCACCGTCTCTTCGCATACGAGCACAGCTCGCGCCTTGCAATCGGAGATCAGGAAGGCCTTGCGTTCTTCCGAATAGGCAGGATCAATGGGCACATAGGCTGCATTGCATTTCAAAACGGCAATTTCCGACACAACGAGATGAATGGAACGTTCAAGAAGTATCGCGACAGTGTCACCCGTTCCTACCCCCGCTTTACGCAGATAATGCGCCAGTTGGTTTGCTCGCCGATTAAGTTCCCTATAACTCAGTTCCTCATACTCACACACCACCGCTACAGCATCGGGAGTTCTTGCCGCCTGTTCTTCGAACAACTCATGCACGCACTTGTCTGCCGGAAAATCAGTCCCAGTGTCATTCCAGTCATAGAGCAGTTGATGGCGCTCCTTGACGCTGAGCATCTCCACTCGTCCCACCACGCAGCCAGGTTCCCTCACCACCGCATCCAGCATCCGCACATAGTGCCGCGACATCTGCTCCATCCGCCACCGGTCAAACAGGTCCCGGTTGTAGAGCCAGGACACCGTCATCTCGCCCCCGCGCTCAAAAGCGTGAACTTCCAGATCGAACCGTACCCGCAACTCTCCTCCGTTTACGGGATTCACCTCCAGTTGCTTCAACTGCTGTTTATCCATCCGTGCATTCTGCACAGCAAACATTACCTGAAACAGCGGCGTGGTATTTAAGCTGCGTTCCGGCGACAACTCTTCCACCAGCCGCTCAAACGGCACGTCCTGATGCTCATAGGCCGCCAGCGCCGTCTGCCGCACCTGGCTCAGCAACTCCCCGAAGCTGATGTCGGTTCTTGGCCGCACTCGCATCACCAGCGAGTTCACAAAGAACCCAATCAGTTCCTCCAGTTGCTCCTCCTGCCGATTGGCAATCGGCGAACCTACCACAATGTCATCCTGTCCGCTGTAACGCGACAGCAACATCCCAAACACCGCCAGCAGCGTCATGTACAAAGTCGACTGATTG
>DASXJO010000737.1:0-3780 GCA_036497385.1 Candidatus Angelobacter sp.
GCAGAAGATAACCTTCTTCAGGCGGCAGGATATTCCGGTTTCCATCGGAATCGTGGTGGATAATTCCGGCTCCATGCGCACTAAACGCGCCGCCGTTACTAAGGCAGTTTTAAACCTGATCCAGGCCAGCAATCCGCAGGACGAGGTGTTTGTCGTAAATTTCAATGACGATCCTTACCTTGATCAGGATTTCACCAACAAGGTACCTCCGCTGCGCGAAGCGCTGGATAGGGTTGATTCGCGCGGCGGCACCGCGCTTTATGACGCGGTGATTGCCTCTGCAGATCACCTGGCCAAAGGCGCCAAAAAAGAAAAGAAAGTTCTGCTTGTGATCACGGACGGCGTTGACAATGAGAGCAGGGAATCGCTGGAGTCGGCCATCAGAAAGGTCCAGGACGATAACGGACCTACTATCTACACGATTGGGATTCTGGGCGATGAGCCAGGAATCAAGAGAGCCAAACGCGCATTGCAAAGTCTCTCAGACCAGACCGGCGGCGTGGCTTTCTTCCCCAAGGATTTGATGGAAGTGGATGAAATCAGCCAGGAAGTGGCGCGTGACATCCGGAACCAATACACCCTTACCTACAAGCCAACCAACCCCCGCAGCAATGGTGGATATCGCAAGGTAAAAGTGGAGGCCCGCGCACCCGGCTATAAAGACCTACAGGTACGGACGCGCGATGGTTACTTTGCCGATGAAAAGCGAACAGCGGCTAAGGAGTAATATCTAAATTTAGGAAGCGATCTGCTCCGGAGCTGAATTTTGGCTGTCGGAGCATGTGCTTTGTAATTAAAGACTAATCGCGGCTGCCACTGGTTCAAGGACTGGCACTTCCTCTGCCGGAACCGGCGGCAGATTTGCCATATCCATATGGCCGTGAGGAAGGTCGGAGATCAAGCGCAAAGACTGATTGATGCTTTCGGCAAACTGGATCCTCGTCTTCTGCAGTCGACGCGCATAGACCGCCGCCACACGGCACAGGAGAAATCGATTATCGATTGTGCCGCCCGCTGCAAAAACCTTTGAGGACCGTGTGCTGATGTCAATTTTCATAGCATTCCCTCGCTTCTTCATCTTCGTGCAACTGGTGTTCCGGCGATTCTTGTTCTTCGCAATGGTCTTCTGGTAATTCAGCCTGGACGCCCGATTTTGAGTGGAACGGCGCAATTTCGTGGAACATAACTGCCTTCTTTGAATCTTTAGGCTAAGAGGTGAGAACTCCAGAGGTACTGACTTAGTTTCAGCAGTTCTGGAGAGTAAGGAAGGATTAACTTGCTCACTCCTGAAGGTACTCTGTTCGGGTGACTCTGTCAATTTTCCCGGAATCACCAAGCTGGCGTTAGTCCTCTGTTTTGAATAAATTGCCGCTGAAACGGTTGATTCGTTTGACCATATCGCTCTCCGTCCCGTAGTCTAAAAAGTCCTCTATGTCCCGACTCCCCGTAGCTGAAAACATTACCGAACTGGTTGGCAATACCCCATTACTCCATTTTCGCCGAATCGTGCCCGCGGGCGCGGCGGACGTGTTTGCCAAACTGGAATACCTGAACCCCGGCGGCAGCGTGAAAGATCGAGCTGCCATTGGCATGATCAAAGAGGCCGAAGAAGAGGGCCTTTTGAAGCCGGGCGCGACCATTGTGGAGGCGACCGCAGGTAATACCGGGATTGGTCTGGCCTTGATCGGGGTAAACAAAGGTTACCGGGTGGTGGTTTGCGTTCCCGAGAAATTTGCCGAGGAAAAAGTCAAAATTATGCGAGCACTCGGCGCGGAAGTCGTGAGAACCCCGGACGAGGCAGGCATGCAAGGCGCAATCGCCAAAGCCAAAGAGCTTGCCGCAAAAATCCCCGGATCCTTTACCGCTCTCCAGTTTGAAAATCCCGCCAATCCTGATTTTCACCAGAAAACCACCGCTGCAGAAATCTTTGAACAAATGAATGGCGCCATTGACGCAATTGTTATCGGCGTCGGCACGGGCGGCACGTTTACCGGCATCGCCCGTTTTATGAAACAGAAATTGCCCGGCGTGTATTGCGCGGCGGTTGAGACTCAGGGCTCCGTCCTGGGCGGCGGTCCCAAAGGGCCGCACAAGGTGGAAGGGATTGGATCCAGTTTTATTCCCAAGACATTTGATCCAGCCGTGTGCGATGAAGTGATTATGGTGACGGACAAAGATGCGTTCGATACCGTGGCGCAACTTGCGCGATCGGAAGGCGTTTTGGGCGCTTCGAGCGCTGGAGCCAATGTTTTCGCGGCTCTACAGGTGGCAAAGAGGCTTGGGAAAGGGAAGCGCGTTGTGACGGTGATCCCCGATTCCGCCGAGCGTTACCTATCGAAAAACATTTTTGAGGGCGGCGAATAGCGAATTTTAATCGTCGAACCGCAACGGCTAAAACCCGCCGACTACCGAGCAGTTCAGGAGCAAACATCAGATGGCAAAAAAACCTGCTGGCGGAACAAAACGCCAAACCGGCAAATTCGGATTTTCCACCGCCTGCATCCATACGGGCCAGGAGCCCGATCCTACTACGGGAGCCATCGTTGTCCCGATTTTTGCCACGTCGACCTACGTGCAGCAGGAAGTGGGAAAAAACAAAGGCTACGAGTATGCGCGCGTTTCCAATCCCACGCGGACGCAACTGGAAATCAATCTGGCGGCGCTGGAAAGTGCAAATTCAGCGCATGTTTTTGCCAGCGGCATGGCGGCCGTAACCGCAGTTACACAATGCTTCCTGAAGCAAGGCGATCACCTGATCTGTGGACACAATGTCTATGGCGGAGTGCCTCGTTTTTTCAATCAGGTAATGGCGAATTATGGCGTTGAGTTCAGCTATGTCGATACTTCCGACCTGGACGCGGTAAAAAAGGCCATGCGCCGGAACACCCGGATCATCTGGATTGAAACGCCGACAAATCCGCTCATGGTGTTGACCGATATCAAGGAGGTCGCCAGGATTGCCCATGCGAGCGGCGCTGAACTAGTGGTTGATAACACGTTTATGTCACCTTATTTCCAGCGGCCAATTGAATTCGGCGCGGACATGGTGCTGCATTCCACCACAAAATTCCTGAACGGGCACAGCGATGGCCTGGGAGGCATGATTGCCGCAACCAAACCGATTCACGCGGAGAAATTGGCCTTCATGCAGAAGGCCTCCGGGGCAATTTTGTCTCCTTTTGAGTGTTGGCTGGTGCTGCGCGGAGTAAAGTCGCTGGCCGTGCGCATGGAAAAGCATGATGAGAACGGACGTGCGATTGCCGACTACCTGCGCAGTCATCCCAAAGTGAAAAAAGTCCTTTACCCTGGATTTTCCGACCATCCCCAGCATGCGTTGGCCAAGCGCCAGATGACCGGCTTTGGCTCTATGATCACGTTTGAAACCGGTTCGTTCCGAAACGCCAAAAAGATGCTGGCCAAAGTCCGCGTCTGCTCGCTGGCAGAATCGCTCGGCGGCGTGGAGACGTTGATCTCGCATCCGGCCACCATGACGCACGCAGCGCTCGGAGAAAAAGGAAGGAAAGAAATCGGGCTCACAGATGGCATGGTCCGCATTTCCGTTGGTATAGAGGACGTGGAAGATCTCCTGGCCGATCTAGACCAGGCGCTGGCTGCGATCTAGAACCGCAAGAAAAGCTTTACTACAGAGGACATGGAGGGACACAGAGGAACGACAAAAATGACGACGGGAGACGTGAATCCGTTTGCTACTCGCGCAGTTGGGTGAGCTATCTGGGGTTGAATCCGTTGGAGCAATCCAGCAGAAAAAGCAGGCGACTG
>DASXJO010000738.1:0-5446 GCA_036497385.1 Candidatus Angelobacter sp.
AAAAGCCGTGAAGCTTACAACGCGCTGAATGCCGCGACCGAACAGATTGAAATGGAGCAAACCGAGCGTGTTCCGGAGCGGCTCAAGAACAAACATTTCCCGGTAAATCCGGAGAGTTAACCACGAATGCACGCAAATCGACACGAATTGCGAGCTTACAAGTGACAGCTCGGAATTTGCGCGCGGAGCGCGCTTTGGAGTGCGGCGGCTTGACGCCGCTTTTGGTCGCTTGGCCTTTTAGGATTGACGGACGCGCGATATTTTCTGGACACTCAGCGTCGCTAAACGGATCTGAATCAGGCGGAAGACCTCTTCCCCGCTGTTCTTCGTCTCTTGCGGACCTGAGAGCCAGAAAATCTAATTAAGCGGGGAAAAGGAAGGAAGAACCATGCATTTATTGATTGAGTCCAAGAAGGGAAGTCCGCTGTTTGTACTCGCGCTCGCGTTAGTCTGCTTCACTTTTACACGGAGCGCTCTGGCCGTCGTTCCACCACCGGATGGCGGTTATCCCGGCTTCACGACGGCGGAAGGAACGAACGCTCTTAAAAATCTTACAACCGGATCTGGTAATACGGGAGTTGGTTGGTATTCCCTCTTCAGCGCGACCACCGCAAGCTCCAACACCGGCGTCGGCGCTGGGACGCTGGCGTTGAACACCGCGGATTACAATACCGCCTGTGGCGCGGCAGCGCTTTTGTTCAATGGTACCGGTTTCGACAATACAGCTGTTGGCACAGCAGCGCTCTTGTTCAACACCATCGGCGAGGGTAACACGGCCACCGGGGCGTTTGCCCTCTATAGTAACACTGAAGGCGACTTCAACACTGCCAACGGAGAGTTCACGTTGTATTTCAACACCATTGGTGAGCGGAACACGGCCATCGGGGATAGTGCGCTATACTTAAACACTGAAGGCAGCCGCAATACAGCTATCGGGAATACTGCACTCCTCAACAATACCGACGGCAATGACAACACGGCCAATGGGGTTGGTGCGCTGCGGAACAACACGACCGGCGACGAAAACACGGCCACCGGTGTGCAAGCGCTCTCTAGCAACAATAATGGCATCGTCAATACCGCTACGGGGTCTCGAGCGCTCACCAGCAATACGGACGGCACGAGCAACACGGCCACCGGGGTTGACGCACTTCACGACACGACGACTGGTGGCGGCAACACGGCCCATGGTTATCAAGCGCTCTTACACAACGACACAGGCGACTACAACACGGCCGATGGCCTTTTTGCCTTGGGTAGCCTCACGACCGGCCACAACAATACAGCCGTGGGCCGTTCAGCAGGCACCAGCGTCACTACGGCCGATCACGTTATTTGTATCGGCGCTAACGTTAGTGGTGCCAACGTGAGCAACAGTTGCTATATCGGCGAGATTTTCGGTGTTACCTCTTCCGGAGGAACTGCTGTGTTCATTAATTCAAGTGGAAAACTTGGCACCGCTACATCTTCCCGACGGTTTAAAGAGGAGATAAAGCCAATGGACAGGTCCAGCGAAGCGGTCTTGGCGCTTAAGCCAGTGACATTCCGTTACAAGAAAGAGGTGGATTCCGATGGCATCCCGCAGTTCGGTTTAGTGGCCGAGGATGTAGAAAAGGTGAATCCTGATCTCGTGGTGCGCGACAAAGAAGGAAAACCGTACACAGTGCGCTACGAGCAAGTGAACGCGATGTTGCTCAATGAGTTTTTGAAAGAGCACCGCAGGAACGAGGAACAGCAAGCGACTATCGCGCGCCAGCAAAAACAAATTGAAGTGCTTGCTGCGGGTCTACAGAAAGTGAACGCCCAGCTTGAAGTGATCAGGCCCGCGCCGCAAACAGCGTTGAACAATCCATAAGATTTTAGGCAGTGGGGTTGGCGATCCTTTCGCGTCTGTTCGCGTCATTGACAGGCAGGCAATTTGTCTTGCCAAACCCGCAGATTTTTCCAAACTCGACGTCGCTAAACGGATCTGAATCAGGCGGAGGACGTTTCCCCGCAAGGTTCTTCGCCTCTTCCGGACGCCGCAATTCCAGAATCAACTCAGCGGGGCTAAAGGAAGGAAGAACCATATGAATCCATTGATTCAGTCTAAAGCGACAATTCTGCCACTTCTCATTTCACTCGTCCTGACCTGCTTCTCAATTGCACCCAAAGCGAAAGCCGTCAGTCCGCCGCCGGACGGAGGCTATCCCGGCCTGAACACTGCTGAGGGTGAGGATTCGCTTTTCAATCTCACAACGGGTCTCGGCAATACGGCCATCGGTTGGCAGGCCCTCCATGACAACACAACCGGCATCGGCAACACTGCCGCCGGTGACGGTGCGCTCCATGACAACACAACCGGCGGAATCAACACTGCCGCGGGTGATGGTGCGCTCTTTAGCAACACCACCGGCAGTTCAAATACGGCCAACGGTGCCAATGCACTCTTGCTCAATAACGGTGACAACAACACGGCCAGCGGTGAGGGTGCAATGCAGAATTACATAGCTGGAAGCAACAACACAGCTAATGGTTTTGAAGCTCTGTTTGGCGACAGTCATGATCGTTCAACCGGGAACTTCAACACGGCCACCGGTGTTCAAGCGCTCTTTAGCAACACAACCGGCGGCAGCAACACGGCCAGCGGTTATCTGGCACTCTTTGGCAACACAACCGGCAGCTTCAATGTGGCTAACGGCGCGAACGCGCTCCAAAGCAACACCACTGGCGGCTCCAACGTCGCCAATGGCGGGTTTGCTCTCTTTAGCAACACCACTGGCGCCAACAACGTGGGGGAGGGATTCGATGCGCTCATCAATAATACCACCGGCAACAGTAATATTGCCATTGGCCCTGGCGCCGGTGGCTCGTTGACCACGGGCAGCAACAATATCGATATCGGCGCCCTTGGTGTTGCGGGTGAGGGCCACACCATTCGCATCGGCACACAGGGAATTCAGACGAAAACGTTCGTCGCCGGTATTAATGGAGTAGTAGTTAGAGGCGCACCGGTTAAGGTAAATGCCGACGGTCAACTTGGCACGACACCCTCCTCGGCTCGTTTCAAGCAAAACATCAAGCCGATGGACAAGGCGAGTGACGCTATTCACGCGCTTAAACCGATCACTTTCCATTACAAAAAGGAGATTGATCCGGCAGGCAGATCGCAGTTCGGACTCCTGGCCGAAGAAGTAGAAAAGGTGAATCCTGATCTGGTGGTGCGCGACAACGAAGGAAAACCTTACAGCGTGTGCTACGAGGCGGTGAATGCGATGTTGCTCAACGAGTTCCTAAAGGCGCACCGCAAGAATGAAGAACAGGAAGCGACAATCGCACAGCTAAAAAACGAGATGGAAACAATCGTTGCTCGTCTCAAAGAACACGATTCAAAGCTCCAAAGAGTGAGCGCTCAGATCGAGCTCAGTGAGGCTGTTGGGCAAGCGGCGTTGAACAATCCATAGGATTTTAGCCATACTGCCCGCGAGTCCACCCGCCTCCGTCTCGCTGCTGCCGTCGGCGCGGCAGGCGTGGAGCACGTGATATTGCCTTTTTCCGACTGCCAGTTGGGCGATTCGCCGCAGCGATTTGTGTTGCCAAGCCCGCAGATTTTTTCCAAACTCGATATCGCTAAACGGATCTGAATCAGGCGGAGGACTTTTTGCCCCGCTAGGTTCTTCGCCTTTTCCGGACCGCGCAATCAAAAGAATCAACGCGGCGGGGAAAGAAAGGAAGAACCATGAATCCATTGATTCAGTGTAAAACGACAATTCGGCCACTTCTTATCGCTGGTGTGCTCGCCTGCTTTGGACTTTTGTCAAAAGCGGAAGCAGTTGTGCCAGCACCAGACGGCGGCTATCCCGGGGGCAATACGGCAGAAGGGCAAAACGCCCTTTTGAGTCTTACCACCGGCGGCTTCAACACAGCGCTTGGTTGGTTTTCGCTCTGGAGCCTTACGACCGGCAGCTACAATACCGGTGTTGGCGCTGGAACGCTTGTGCTCAACACGGGGGATTCCAATACCGCAGTTGGCACTGGGGCGTTGTTGCTCAACACCACCGGCCACCGCAACACGGCCATTGGCTTTGGTGCGCTCTTTGTCAACAACACCGGCGGGGACAACACGGCGAACGGTGTTAACGCGCTCGGCAACAACACCACCGGCGCCAGCAACACTGCTACCGGTCGGAACGCGCTCCTGGACAACGCTACCGGCGGGGACAACACGGCCAACGGCGATTCCGCGCTCTTTAGCAACACGGAAGGCAACAGCAACACGGCCGTTGGTACGGGTGCGCTCGTTAACAACACAACCGGCTTTAACAACACGGCCTTGGGCTCTCAAGCCGGCGGCAACGTTAGCACGGCCAATAACGTTATTGCTATCGGCACGGATGGCGCGAACGTGAGCGACAGCTGCTTTATCGGCAACATTTTTGGGGCAACTGCCTCGAGCGGAACGGCAGTCTTCATCAATTCCTCCGGACAGCTTGGGACGGTCACTTCTTCGCGGCGGTTCAAGAAGGAGATTAAACCGATGGATCAAGCCAGTGAATTCATCCACGCGCTCAAGCCGGTGACGTTTCACTACAAAAACGACGCCACAGGCACGCCGCAGTTTGGTCTAATCGCTGAGGAAGTAGCCGAGGTGAATCCTGATCTCGTGGTGCGCGACGAAACAGGAAAAGCCTATAGCGTACGTTACGAGCAGATAAACGCGATGTTGCTCAACGAGTTTCTGAAGGAACACAAGAAAGTCGAGGAGCAGCAAGCGGCGATGTGGCAATTAAGATTCAAGGATGCAAAGCAGGAAGCTAGGATCAGCGAACTCAAGACAGAGCTGGGAGTGCTCACAGCTGAGCTTAAAGAGCAGGCCACACAAATCCAGAGGGTCAGCGCACGGATCGAGAAGAACGATCTTTCGCCACATGTAGTTACCAGCAGATAGGGCAGTGACCCCTCACCGCGTAAGGCAGCTGGGCTAATCGCTGCTTCCGCGGGTAGACGCTGCGCTGAGGACAGCGCACACTACAGCAACTTGCTGAATGGTTATGCCAACGCGTGAAGGTGGATCAATCGGTCGATTTCTCCGCCTAATCCGGTTTTCACATACAATTTTTGCGCTGCCATTTGCGCTCGGTGCACTGGTAGTGGCGGCGAACGGCTGGCCCTCCCTGAGAATCCTGTTTCTGGTCGTCCTCTGCATGGTATTCGCGCGCACCGCGGCGATGCTTTTCAATCGGCTGGTTGACTGGTCGCTGGATCAACGCAACCCGCGAACGGCTTCGCGTCACTTGCTCGTTTCAAAATCCGTTGCTCTCACTTTGCTCGTGTTCAGTTCCGCGGGATTCACTGCGTCGGCAGCGGCAATTAACCACCTGACCTTCCTGCTCGCGCCAGTCGCACTTTTTGTGATTTTCTTCTATTCCGTCACGAAACGCTTCACCAGCGCGACGCATTTCTTTCT
>DASXJO010000739.1:0-2155 GCA_036497385.1 Candidatus Angelobacter sp.
ATCAGACCAAGGCTTACCCCGGTGAGAGGAACGATCCAGTTCAAATCCTGAATGCGGGCTTTAAAAGGACTGGTCCAGATGTCTTTCTGATCGCGCCCCAGATTGCGGAGGAACTTTACAGGATTGTCGCTGGCGTGATGAGAATCGTCAACAGTACGCGCCGCAACGGACGTGGGAGTTGGCGTTGGCGTGGAAGCGGCCGCCGAGTTATCGCTCGCGTGACCCCATGTTGCCGTACCTGCGGAAAAAATGACTAGTAAAAGAGCAAACCTGCAATTTCCCATTCGGGTTAACTCATTCTTTCGGTTAGAAAGTTCTGATAACACTCACGGCAACGGCGGCGCCGGAAAGCAATGAAATCGTCTGGGTCAGGTTCTTGAAAATGCCCGACCCTGCGCCCTTCTCAGGAACGAAAACAGTGTCTCCGGCTTGCAGGGTTGTGCCTAAAACATTGCCGGACCACCAATCTCCCGAGCCGCGGCCGACTACGGTTCCATTGGCGCGGACGACGAATATCTCTTTCTTGTTGGCGAGACTCGTTGGACCGCCCGCCTGCTTGAGATACCAGTTAGCATGCTTGCCGCTGCTGAACGTGATGGCAATGGGGTTGTAAACCTGGCCGGCGACCATGACAAACGCGGGCTTTTTGGGAATATAGAGGGTATCGCCGGCCCGAACTTCCACATCTGCCGGCGTGCCTTCCCACTTTGCGATTTCCGAGGTCACGTGAATCAACAATCGACCATTGGGCTGAAGCTGTTTCAATTTGGCCAGCAACTGCTCGCGTTCACGCTCCTGGGAGGCGGCGCTGGTGCGTGAAGCTGAAGCCGAAGTTGAAGAAGACGGGCCGGTAGCACCAGGAGCGCCGGCAGTTTGCGCCTGGAGCTGTGTAACCATCTCTTCACGGCCCTTGGCTGCGGCTTCGCGAACCTGGGCGCGATCAAGAATGGCGGCGTAAGGATACGCCTCACTGGAAAATCCGCCTGCCCGTTTCAGGATAGAGCTGAGATGTTCGCCGCGCTGAATCCCATAACGGCCGGGGTGCATGACCTCTCCACTGATTGAAACGGCGCCACCGATATCGTTCCAGCCGCCGATCTGCCGGATAGTAAGAACATCGCCCGGCTTCAGCAGAACATCGGTATCGGCTTCGCCAGCCAAAGCCCGTCCAATGGGGACTTCACGGTGGTCCAGATCGACGTGGTCAGCATCAATGACGGAGTAGCTGGTGAGGTCCGCTGCCTGTTGATATGCAGAGAGCTTAAATCCCCCAGCCATACGCAGAAGATCGGCTGCGGTCATTCTTTCAGAAAGTGGGTATTCGCCGGGACGAAGGACTTCACCGAAGATCGAGACTTTAGGGCCGGCGGTTTCATAACGTCCAAAGATGCGGACGGTATCGAAGGGCTCCAGGCTTGGAGCTTCTACCTTTTTGGCGAGAACGTCACGCAAATTAAACGGAAGCACAATCGGCGTAAAGTCGGGTGGACGCAGGCGGACGATTTCCGCACGGTCTGCGGGCTCCGGCAAAATGTCGTCATAGGAAGAGACGAGATTAGTGACTTTCTCGCCGTCTTTGTAAGAAAACTTTCCGGGTCGAAAGACGTGCCCCTCAAGATAAACGGCGCGATTGCTGTAAGGAAGAATCGGAAGGACGGTAACTACGTCGCCATCCTGAATGCGGAACCTTCTGAACGCGTCATCAGCCGCCTGAATTCCTGCACCGCCAGCCACGTTGACGCTTATCATTTCTTTTCGTTCATGCGCCTCAACCCGCTCAACGCTGATCCGGCTCAATTCTCCGGTGACGGGAACGCCGCCAGCGAGATCGAGTATCTGGTCCAGGGTTTGCTCTTTTCGCAGTTCGTAAATTGCCGGGCGGCGGACTTTACCCGCCACCGTCACTTGCGGGCCGATAGGCGGCACCAGAATGCTATCGCCGGATTCAAGATGAACTTCAGCGGAACTCACGCCTCTCAACATCAGTTCGTAAAGATCGACTTCTTCAACGAGAGCCTTGCCGCGAAAATGTTTGACTGTTCTGTAGGAACCCGTGTCTGTGGGGCCGCCGGCGGCGATCAAGGCACTTAAAGGCGTAGAGAGCGAGCTAATGTCATAAGCAGCTGGATTCTTGACGTCACCCACAACGTAGACC
>DASXJO010000740.1:0-8760 GCA_036497385.1 Candidatus Angelobacter sp.
GTTGGCCGTGCTCAAGACTTTTGGCTTTGATGAATATCAGGTGGAGCTCAGCACCTGGGACCCGAATGACAAAAAGAGTTTTGTGGGCAGTGAGGAAAATTGGAACCTGGCCACCGACTCGCTGGAGAAGGTCCTGAAGAAGCTCAATATTCCCTACAAGACGATTCCTGGCGAAGCCGCGTTCTATGGGCCAAAGATCGACGTGAAGCTGGTGGATGCGATTGGCCGCCTGTGGCAGCTTTCTACGGTGCAGTTTGATTTCAACCTGCCGGAGCGCTTCAAGCTGGAATACGTGGCGGAAGATGGCACGCGCAAGCAGCCGGTGATGGTGCATCGCGCGCTGTTTGGCTCCGTGGAGCGCTTCTTCGGCGTGCTGATTGAGCATTACGCCGGCTCGTTTCCCGTGTGGCTTTCGCCCATCCAGGTGGGGATTGTTCCCATCAGCGAGCGGCACTCTGAATACGGCAGAAAGCTTGAGCAGCAACTAAAAGCCGCGGGAATACGCGCGTTCATGGACGACCGGGCGGAAAAGATGAACTCCAGAATCCGCGACCTCACGAGCCAGAAGGTGCCGTTTGTGCTGGTCATCGGCGACAAAGAGGCCGAGGCGGGGACGGTGAACGTGCGCGTCCGTGGACAGATGCACGCGGAAGGCGCCATGCCGGCAGAACAGTTTGTGGAACGGGTAAAGAAGCTGATCGCGGAAAAATTGGTAAAACTTACCACTGATTAGCACGGATGACGCTGGTCAGTTAGATCTTTCCTAGCGCCGCAGGCCTGCGCGCAGCGAAGCGGAGCGCCCTAAGATTTGCGCTTCCGACCTCGGCTGTTCTCCGCTAACAATTTGCGCTTCCGACCTCGGCTGTTCTCCGCTAACAATTTGCCCTTCCGACCTCGGCTGTTCTCCGCGCCTCCGCGTCTCCGCGGTGAAGATTGGGTTTGGTTTTCCGATTCCGGCGATCTGCAGCGCTTAGCGCGGCCCTCCCCCCTCCCGGGGGATCCCACCGCATCCCAGCCGATCCCAGTTTGGCGTGAGTTCGACGGATACTGTGGCGATTCACCCCACTTCGGCGTGCAGTTTAGCCACTAAGGCCCCAATTGGCGTTGACCTAATCAAGCTGCGCGGCGCAAAATTCGCCGCGCCTCAACCTGTCGTCGTTCCCTTTGCGTCCTTCGCGTCCTTTGCGGTTAAAGCTTTGGGGTTGGGTCTGGCTAAGAGCTAAAAGCCAAAAGCCGTCTTTCCTCTACATAGCCCACCCGGGGGGTAACACCCTTGTTGATAACAAAGGGCCAACCGCAATTCGATCGGACGGTCACCGAACGGTCGAAGCTTCATTTCGACCCTTTTTGGGGTTGTTTTTGGCTAAGAGCTAAAAGCTGCTTTTCCTGTCTTCCAGTTTTCAAAGATCACTCCCCAGGACGCACTTCACCCAGGGATCAATGGGCGACTTTATCATTTTGTTCGCCTTTTTGTCAAGCAAAAACCACCATTGGCCCGAGAAAAATCGTGATTCCCACAGGGTGGAGCAGCCGGGTTCCCGACGCGCGCTTCGCGTGGCGGGGTGAAAGATCGGGGTCCCCGGCGCGCGCGATTTTCGCGTGCTGGGGTGGGAGCCCTTTAGGTCTGAGGTAAGAAGGAACAAAAAACCTTCCACGCGCCGCATGCACCTTGCAGCCATGCTCTCGCTCCAGATGCTCGGCTGCCAAAGTAGGGCCGAAAATGTTCTCCTACCCCTCCGCCATAGTGCTCGGCCTCCTTGCGGAGCCGTAGCTAGGGAGACATTTTTATCGAGGACAGAAGGGGAACATTATCGCAGTGGTATGACAGCGCGAATAAGGCCAATACTGGAAGCGCCAATTTCGCAAAGAACGTCATATAGGCATTAAGTCAGGTTTTTCAGCTTCAGGGCTTTCACGCACGCAGCCAGCACCTGTCCCGGGTCTTCGTAGCTTGTTTCAGCGAGCCGCTGTATCACTTGGATAGTCCGTGGCGCCAGCTTGTAGGTCATGCGCCGTATGGAATCTGGATCTGCCTGCGGCACCTGCAAGGGCTTTGCCATCCGCACCAGGATTTCTGAGCCCACTTGTAACGCTCTCCCCTGTGAGCCGTAAAGCGTGGCGGCCTTGCGTATGTCCAGTATTACTTGAAAGGGAAGCTTATAAGTTTTCGGCTCCGTCCCGGGCGTGTCCGGTTCGCCGCGACGACGCGGCTTGAGTTTCATGGGTTGTTTTCTCTTGTTGCTCTCCCGGGGCATGGCGGGATTGTACTGGAATTGCCATTTCCCGGTAAAAGTAAATCTTGCCCGCTTCCCAGAATCAATTCTTCGGCTTCCTGCTGGCTGAGCGCCGTCTGTACCGCATCGAACCTGCCCAGAAACCGGATGCCCGTCATTAAGTCAGCGTGCATCCTGAGCCAGGCTTCAAAAATGGTCGCATCGTGCAGGGTCGGCATCGCCACGCAGATCAGCCGCGCCCGTCCGTCGCCCTCGGTCACTTGATAGACCGCTGTTTTCATGCCAACAGCATCGTGCCACCTCTAGGTGGCTAAGTCAACTGGCAGCAAACAGAAAAAGAGAGAAACGGCCATGGGAGCAAGTGCGGCATTCTCTTGTTGTAAGCGGGATATGTCACGGAGTATTTCCCTCCAGTATCCAACCGCCCGCCCACAACATGCTGCCAAAGACGATAAACACCACCGCTAAGACTGCAAATTCGAGCGCAAACGGTACAACAAGCTCGCCGAGCCGAAGCATTAGAAGCAATATGCAGACAGCGGGGACGCTGAACCCAATCAAGACCAATAGTCGTCCCGCCACTTTCATCCGCCGACACGCTTCAGGTTTCATTTATGTCCTTACAATTGCAGCAACATACGTTGCAGATTCTGCGATGTCAAGAAGATAACTGTACCTAGGGGTATCGCACCGGTGGCCCTTTAGGCCGGAACCTGTAGGGTTGCCAAAGTTCAACCACTGTCCACATCCCCTGTCATCCTGGGCGACTCCGAGGGATCCTGAGCGAAGCAACCGGGACTCTCCGCAGGGTCTCAACCGAAGGCGTCACCCTAGCTGAGTTCTCTTCAAAATGACTGCATTATGAATCGGAGAACATATTTATTCGTTCATTCTTCGATGCGGCTACGTCTCTCTTTCACCCGATTCCTTGTTCCTGTTTCGCAAAGTCTTAGACCCATAAAAACCGTATGACGCCGCTTGGGGAAGAAATATCCTTTACTTAACAATTAGGCGCCGTTAGGCGGCGTTTTCCCTCGCAAATACAACACTTTCTAAAGGAGCATAAACATGAAAAAGACCATTCGCATTGCCACGGTAATCCTGTTGCTTGCGGCTTGGGGTTCTGTCCCTGTTTTGGCAGACGGCCCATTACCTGTACCGCTCTGTTGGCCGAAAGCCTGCCAGCCAAACTAAATTTGTGGCATCGGAGGGGCTGGGTTAATCTAGCCCCTCAATTATTATGGGAAGACTCGACGCTGTGGTGAGCTTAACCGGGGTTGCTCTACTGTTGTGCCTAGCTGTGCTCCTTGTCTTTCGCAGGTTCTATGAAAAATATCCTTTCTTTCTTGCTTACATCTTTTTCTCGATAATCGCTACAGTTGTTGGTTTTTCCGCGCGGAACAACTATCAAACCTATTTCGAAATTTATTGGACTACCGAAGCCCTGTACGCACTTCTTGCCCTGCTCGCGCTACATGAAGCCTTCCATGCTGTCTTCATCCAGGATTTTCTCCATTGGAAATGGTTCTGGATGGTCTTCCCCGGAACTGTGCTCGTTCTCTCCGCTGTTTTTATCGGCAACGCCCTCCTTCATCCCGCGATCCAGGCACCCAGGCTTATCGTCGTAATTCTGTCTTTTGGAACGGTCGTGAATTGCGTAAAGGGTGGCCTGTTCCTTATGTTTCTGGGCTTGGCCTGGTTGCTGCTGGGAAAAAGCTGGCCAACTTACCCTTATGGCGTGGTGCTGGGATTTGCCGTATCCGCCCTCGGTTCGGTAGCAGCCTTTTGGGCGCGTTCTATTTTCGGAACAAAATTCAACGTCATGGGAAAGTATGGCCCGCCGGTGTCATACATATTGGGCGTTCTGATCTGGATCGCAAGCTGTTTTCTGCCCTCGGAACCTCGCAATCGCTGGGCTGGCTTTAAGGATCCGGAAAATGCCCTGGCAACTGTCCGGCATTACAAGAAAGCCCTGAAGTGGATGGCGGAGAAAGATAAGAAATGATCGTCGGCGCGTTCATCGGTGTCCTATTTCTGACGGCTGCCTTTGCAGCATATCGCCTTGCCACCCGCCTTTCGGAACGCACGGCCAGCGATGTCCCATTGTTCCTGCAAAAGATGGAGATGGAAGCGCTGTACGGGGCTTTTCATCCTGAAGCCGATGAGCATTTCAGGAGTACGCTTTCTTCCAAAAAGTTCAGGCAGGTGCAATGGAAGCGGATACATCTGGCGCTCCATTACTGCAAAATCATCTCTGCCAATGCCTGGGTTATTCAGGGCTGGGCCAAACATGAGCGCGGCCAAAACTGGGACATGCTGGAAGAGCAACTTCAGCAGACCATTCTTTCCCTGCGGGATAGCTGCGTGCAATGCCGGCTTTCGTCCCTGATGATTCGCCTGTCGCTCCGCTGGTGGTTGGTTCGGATGGTCTTGTTGCCCTTTGCGCCGCCTCCCAGCTTTGCCATGCTGGTCCGCCGCGGCAGCTCTGACATGATCTCATTCTATGAAAACGTAAAAGCCATGGCTGAAATCTTCAGCTTGGCCTATGGCGATGACTATCACCAGAAGCTGATGCAGTCCCTGTGATTAGTCCTCCGGCAATTCGGTAATCTCGATCACCCCAAAGTCATCCCCTATCTGCTCCCAGATCGCCTTGCGCACTTCCGGCGTGTCGGAAAGATGGTGGGCGGCCAGGAACTCGCGCATCTTAAGATAGAGCGCGCGGTTGTGGTCAACATAGAATCCCTCGTCGATCTTCCGCAGTTCCTTATCGTTCATTTTGCAGTGTTATACCTATAGGTAGCATATCCACTAATTAAGCACAAGCCCACGCTTAAGAGTTATCTAGCTGTCCAGGACATCGCTCCCTGTTTCCCCCGGCATCTCCAACACCTCCACGTCGCCGAAGATTTCCTGGATCTCTTCCCAGATCACGGCGCGCAGTTCCTGAGCGTCCGGGAACCCATGCGCCGCTAGAAACTCGCGCATGTTCAGCAGGGCGCGTCCTTCGCCGTCGTCATAGATTCCCGGAATAAGCGGATCAAGCTTCTTCATCTCAGGCGCCGTTCATTGCTTTAGTGACTCTCGGCGCATTAACGTTTCATTATCTTGGTACCTTTAGATATATTATTGTTGACACCTTAAGGTAGGTGAATTATGTTCCTGCTCGGGCTGGCCGCTTCGGGGCCGGCTTTGTGAGCGAGGGACCCGCTGCTGTACACCGGGGGAAGTACGCTCCTTAACCCGGGGCCGTTCCGCTAGTGGCCCCGGTTCTTGAAATTAACAGGCGAGATAAGGAAAAACTTAGGCGGAAGCTGTCTCTAGCATTTCAATGAGTCGCGGCTCGATCTTCGGAAAACGTAAATGTTCTAGGAGGAGATTGGGACACATCGCTGGCTGTATTTAAACTCACACACCCCTTGGAGGCCCAGTAGTACCGAATCCAGAAAAGAAAGGCTACTATGCGTTTGAAATTCATTCTTTTGTTCCTGTTGGTGCCGCTTGCCAAGGGGCAACCGCAGATGACACCTGAAGAACAGGTCGTGCGAACGACCTATGCCAAACTCTCCTACGCCGACGAAGTGCGGATCATCATGAGGATGGAAGCCTTGCCGGATAAATTTCAAGCCGATGAACGAGCTGCTGACAAGGCACTCGCTTCACGCCTGGAATTTCAACTGTCAGACTTCAAGACCGGGCCAGTTAGCGAGATTGAGGGCCGGATTCTCTCCGAAATATCCGGTTTCCCGCCCGAAGGCGACACAACGGGGGTGCTCCTGGTGGCGCCAGGAACATTCAACTACAAGGACAATTCCGCAATAGGAAAAGGGAAAACCGAATGGACTGTGTATGCCGATGTCTCCTGGAACATGCAGCCGCAACATTTGACAGCGGGAGGGAACAGCTGGCCCATGGCGACGGTTCTGAAGATGAAGGAAATGAACGGCCCGTATGACACCTACGCCACTTACACGGTCACGGTAACATTCCAGGGCAAATCGCGCACCTATAATACGGCGGCGCTGTTCGGAACCAACGCGGATGGGGCCAACGTTCACTTTCTTGACCTGATAAGCGGCAACATGACGCTTGATCTGCTGGCAAAAACCGATATGTCCACCGCGCCTTTCAGCAAGACCGATTTGCGGGATGTGCCGTTCATACACAAGTGGCTGAACAGCAATCGTCAGCAAGGGTGCGGCGTGAAAGGCCACGGCGATGTGTGCTGCAACCCGGAAACAAAAAAATGCGGCGTTGGCACGTCGCCGGCCTCACGCTGGCATCGGGAGTTTAGAGAGACATCGAACCCCTATCTTGTGCTGGCGGGGTTCCATCCCAAGATGTCTCCAGTCAAGGCAATGTTCCAGACTTCCTGCTCCAGTTTCAATGTTGAAACGTTCTATAACCACGGCAATGGCGATGTTGCGCAGCACACGAATGGTCAACATACATTCACTTCCGTGGTGGATGGCACTTGTGTCTATTCAGCGCCAGTCGGTTCAACTGGTCCGGGAACGTGCAACTCCTCTTGCAGTGCCAATGCCAATGGAACCCCGGCGGAGTTCGGATCATTGAACGGTTTTTTGCCACACTCACATGTCCCTGGTATGGCAAACAAATCAGGACAGGAGGGCAATACGCCCACAACACAATGCCAAGGCACTAACGCCATCAGCTTCATGGACTGTACTTTTGCTAACTGCACTGTGACCGTGAGCATCAATGGGGCCGCGAACGGTGTTGGAGCGGTCATATCTTTTGCCAACGCCTCACTATGGAATGATAACCAGGCTGCGGTACATAACTGTCCATCCAAGTCGACCGCTCCAAGTCCGACCCCAACTCCACCTCCGCCACAACCAACGCCAACGCCTTGTGATCCTGATGCTCCTCCTGAAATTCGCTTTGGAAACAAAGCCGGAGGTGCGGGTAACTGCGATTCTCCCATTATCATTGACCTGACAGGCGATGGATTTCAGCTTACCAGTGCTGCCAATGGCGTGAAGTTTGATATCGCGAATGCGGGGATTCCGTTGCAGATTGCATGGACCGCGAATGCGAACAACGCATGGCTGGTGCTTGATCGTAATGGTAATGGCGTCATCAACAGCGGCGCGGAAATGTTTGGCAACTTCACATCGCAGCCGTCCTCGCTGCATCCTAACGGATTTGCCGCTCTGGCGGTCTTTGACGACCCGGCAAATGGCGGCAATGGCGACGGTGTTATTGATGCGCGTGACACAATCTTTTCGTCATTGCGGCTATGGGTAGACGCCAACCACGATGGAATTTGCCAGCCCGGTGAACTGCATGCATTACCGGAATTGGGCGTCTACTCCATCAGCTTGGATTATGCGCTGTCTGAGCGAAGAGACCAGTACGGAAATCTTTTCCGGTATCGAGCTCGCGTAAACCAAGGCATAAATGGTTCCGCAGATATTGGCAAAACCGCTTACGACGTTTTTCTGGTTGCCCAATAACTGAACCGGATAAAGCCTTTTCGGGGCTGCATTGCACAATGCAGCCCGCATTTATCTGGAGAGTCTTTTCACGGATCGAAATCAGGAGTCCATAAAATCCAGAATACAGATACACAAAAGCCGGGTAGATACTCTGCCACGGCTAGATACTCGCACCGAAGATGAAATCCTGGGTTACGTCGAAAGCGAGTGATCTCTACGGCTTCTCTGCTGCCACGGGCTGGACCTTGTCGAGGGGGATGAAGTCCGTGGGGTAGATGCCGGTATAGCAGGAAGAACAATAAGTCGTCTTCTCGCCTTCAGCGCAGGCCTGGCGCAGGCCTTCAAGAGAAAGATAAGCCAGCGAGTCGGCGCCAATATAGTCACGGATTTGTTCCAGCGACTTGTTGGAAGCAATAAGCTGGCCGCGGGAAGGCGTGTCCACCCCGTAATAACAGGGCGAAATGGTGGGCGGGCAGGAGATGCGGACGTGGACCTCTTTTGCGCCGGCGTCGCGCACCATACGGACGATTTTGCGGCTGGTAGTGCCGCGAACAATGGAATCGTCCACCAGGATGATCCGCTTGCCGGTAAGCAGGCTGCGGATAGGGTTGAGCTTGAGCTTTACGCCGAAGTCGCGAACGCGCTGCTCCGGCTCAATGAAGGTGCGTCCGACGTAATGGTTGCGGATGAGCCCAAAGCGGAAGGGCAAGAGCGATTCCGAGGAATATCCCAGAGCGGCCGCGACGCCGGAATCCGGCACGGGAACCACGAGATCGGCTTCTACGGGCGATTCCTTGGCCAACTGCCGGCCCATGGCTTCTCGGCTGGCCTGGACGGAGCGTCCGAAGACGACGCTATCCGGACGCGAGAAATATACGTGCTCAAAGATGCAAGCCGACTGCTTCATCTCTGACGCAAAGAAACGCGAGAAAACGCCTTCAGGCCCGACGACGACCATCTCTCCGGGCTTGACGTCACGCTCATAGACGGCGCCGATCAGGTCAAAAGCGCAGGTCTCTGAGGCGAAAACGACAGTATCGCCCAGCGGGCCGCCGTGGGGAATG
>DASXJO010000741.1:0-7954 GCA_036497385.1 Candidatus Angelobacter sp.
TCCGGCGAGAGGTGCTGATGGTTCAGCCGCTCGATGAAGTCGGCAATCGCCTGGTCAAAATAGACGTTGTTTTCCCAGAGCGTGTCGTCAGCATCGATGAGTAGAGTTTGCGGAACCATTCACAGAGAATCTACCACGGAGACACGGAGACACGGAGAAAAACAGGGATCGAAGATTTCGGCCGCAACATCGTTTACGGGTACGCTAAATTTTTTCCGCCTACGCCACTGAAATATCGAAAGACCACGACGATCCATCATCATTCCAAGCCATGCTCTATTCTTGCTTTTCTCCGTGCCTCCGTGTCTCCGTGGTGGATGTTTCGCATGCCTCAGGCTGCTAGAATCTTGCTTATGAAAACAGAACGCTGGCTTTTGGCAATCCTATTCGCGATGATTCTTCCGGGAACAATTCTGGCCCAGGCGGGCCGCCGGGCTGCGCCGCCGCCCAAGACCGCGGATAAATGTCTTTTGAAAGAGAACGTGAATGAAGATATTGCCGCGCAGGTAAACAAGTTCAAGCTCGTTTCCATGCCTTTCAGCGTGAACGGCCTCACTGACAACGAACGCAAGATGGTTTACAAGCTGGTGGAAGCCTCGCAGTTTCTGGAGAGCATCTACTGGCGGCAGAGCGATCCTAAGGGGCTGGAGCTGTACAAGCGCCTGCTCGGCTGCAACCAGGTAATGAACCAGAAGATTCGCCGCTTTCTGATGATCAACGGCAGCCGCTATGATCTGCTGGAGAACCAAAAGCCATTCATCGGCAGCGACCCTTTCCTGCCCGGCCATGCGCTCTTCCCCGCGGGAATCACACGGCAAGAGATTGAAGCTTATGTCGCGAAACATCCGGAAAAGAAAGCCCAGATCTACAGCCCATTCACGGTAGTCAAGCGGCAGGGCGGCGAGTTGGTTGGCGTACCTTATCACATTGAATACAAGCCATGGCTTACGGGAGCCTCAAGGGCGTTACGTGAAGCCGCGGCGCTGAGTCCGGACAAAGCCTTTGCCAATTTTCTTCATCTGCGCGCCGATGCCCTGCTCACCGACGACTATTACAAAAGCGACATTGCATGGCTCGACCTGGAGAATCCAAAGTTCGACATTATCTTTGCCCCATATGAAACATACCTCGACGACCTGCTGGGCGTAAAAACTTCTTACGGCGCGGCGGTGATGATCCGGAATCAGGACGAGAGCGCCAGTCTGGATACTTTCAAGAAATACGTCCCGGACATACAGGATGCGCTGCCTTTGGCGCCAGAAGATCGACCCTCGATGCAGGGCAAGAGCACGCCGATGGAAGTAATGGACACGCCGTTCCGCGCCGGCGATTTGCGCCACGGATATCAGGCCGTGGCGGACAATTTGCCAAACGATCCGCGCATCCACCAGGAAAAAGGCACCAAGAAAATTTTCTTTAAAAATTTCATGGATGCGCGCGTCAACTACGTGGTGCTGCCCATCGGCAAACAGCTTATGCGGGAAGACCAGGCAGCCTTGGCCAGCATGGAAGGCTATCTGGCCGTGGTGCTGATGCATGAAATCTGCCACGGACTGGGGCCAGCTTATGCTCGCACCGCCGCCGGCAAGGCTGATATTCGCGAGTCGATTGGGCCGACATATTCCGGACTGGAAGAGGCCAAGGCTGATGTGGTCGGCCTGTTCGCGCTGAACTGGCTGATGGACAAGGGCGTGATACAAAAGACGCAGGCTAACACCTTTTATGCGTCGCACGTTGCCGGGATTTTCCGTACGGTGCGCTTTGGCGTGGCTGAAGCCCATGGTCGCGCGGAGATGATGGAATTCAACTATCTGGCCGAGCAAGGTGCCATCACCTTCGATCCCAAGACTTCAAGATATGCAATTGATTTCACAAAGATGCCGCAAGCGATTGCCACGCTGGGCAAGGAACTGCTGGAAATTGAGGCCACGGGTGACAGGAATCGCGCTGAGCAATGGTTTAAAAAGTATGATTCCATGCCGGCTGAGTTAAAATCGGCGCTAACGAGCGTGAAAGATGTGCCGGTGGACATTGATCCAGTCAGCGCGTTTGGAGAACAGATTCAATGAGGCCTACGCAGGAAGCGCAAAATCCACAAAATCCGGAAGAGCGCCGCAGGTTTGAGCGAGTGGACATCGCGCACCAGTCGCAAGTGCTGGTGATGGACGCCAAAGGCGGGCAAGCCGGTGTGCTGCGCCAGCTGGCGCGCGGCGGCTTTATGATGGAGCCCGATCGGATTTACAACGAAGACAGCAAGATTTATTCCTTCACCATCCATGAGCCTACGGAGGACATTCGCGTGCGCGTGAACGCACGGCTTCGCTTTGCTGACCAGCAATATGCCGGCTTTGAGTTTGTCGATCTCGACCCTGAGGCGGCGGTTGAGATAGGCCACATCATCGGCAAGTATTACGAGCACACCAAAGCGTAAACCCGAACAACTCTACCGCTGATTTGCGCGGATAATCGCGGATCAGAAGAGATTGCCAAGGCAAGCAATTGCAAACGTTGCCAAATCCCGGAATCGCATGTAATCGCCGACATCGGGGTCGAAAGAACCAGCCAAAATCTCACCATGGAGTTTCACTGATCATCAGGGGTGAATCCGCGTTTATCTGCGTGAATCCGCGGTAAGCTTGTTTTCCCAATGACCGCGATTTTGGCGACTACAGTATCGGTTCCCGCCTGAACCGCACAGCATGATTCGCCAGGCGGTTGGCTTCCTGGTTTTGTTCGCGCGGGATATGGGAGATGCAAAACTTGAGCGTGCGAGCCAGCTTGCGGCACATCCAGTGGAGCGAGTAAAGCCGCGGGCTGCGGCAGGAGTACTCGCCAGTCATTTGTTTCACCACCAGCTCCGAATCGGTAAAGACGCTCAGTGAGGTGGCGTTCAGTTCCAACGCGCGCTGCAGGGCTTCCAGCAGGGCGGCATATTCGGCCACATTATTATCGTGGTGGCCAATCCAGCGGGCGATCCGGATCATTTCCCCGTCCGGCTTCTCAATCAATACGCCAATGCCAGAAGGCCCCGGACTGCCGTGGGAACCACCGTCGACATAGGCGATGAGATCTGACATCTTCTCCCGTAAGAGACACAATGAGGCAGATCAGGTTGCGCCGTCAAGAACATCTTTGGTTCGTTGGCGCATGTTGGCCGGTACTTTCGGCCATGCCATTTTGTGGAAACCGCTGTGGAAATCGCCGACACACCGGAAATAAGCGGTTTGTAGCCGCATTTCATTGGGTTTTTTCAAATCAGGAAACTGAGGAAAAAAATCTTCGTTTGCACAAGTCACGGGCGTTGACTTTTCGCGGTCTTCAGCTAGGATTACTCATGTCGACGGTCGAAAGGGTTAGCCAAAATAAAACGTGGTTAATCCGAAGTAGACTGGGTGATCAGGTTCAGTGGAGTGATCCAGTGAACACCCGGACCCGAAAAAACCGACAGGCTCTGCGAGGGGCAGGTTGGGGTCAGGAACTGCGAAAGCAGTGGTCGCATCAAGGGCTGTGACGGTACATGCATCCACGTTGTTAACTCCCTCGCAGGAGTTGGCAGCTAGAGCATAACCAATGTCACAGCCTTTACTATTTCTGGCAGACATTTAACCCCACCCCTCCTTAGTGCCTTTCCAGCTTTATTCATTCAGTACTCCCGTCCTTCCACTCTCAATTTTTTCTGTTCCGTACCCTGATACATCGTGTCTAATTTCTGTAAGCGGCTGGATTGAGTAACCGGCGCGGACCTTGGTAATTCTTGTCCCGCTTGGCTATCCGACTCCTGGCTGCGCTCCTTAGGGTTTCAGGTTTGCTACCTGAAACCCATTTTTTTGTTGGCCGCAGCGTGTCCCTGCTGACACACTGTCTTCTCCCGCACGCGGCCGGTCTCCATTCATGCGCAACTAAACCTTTTGCTTTTCAGTGGCTTACGTTTGGCTGCTCGTCTGCTCTTAATCCCAGTGTCACACGACATTAGGAGAAATCAACATGCGGCGGCTAGTTGTGATCTCAGGAAAATCGAAATTCATTGCGACCTTTGCGGCGATGGCCTTCTCCCTCACCAGTATCCATCTGGCTGCCAAAGCGCATATTGCCAGCCTGCAGCGGGAACAGGAACAGCTTGAGAAGACAGCAGTCAGCAGTCAGCGATCAGCAGTCAGCACTCCGCAAACAATCAGTGGTCCGCTATCGGATCCCAGCCAGATTTCCAACTTAAGATCCCTTGAGAAGAACGCTCCGTTGCCAGCTAAACCATCTATGGCGGCGGTGAGCAGCGCAACTTCAGTCCCCAAGCGCCAGATCATTATCAGCATTGCGGATCGTCAACTGGCGGTCATCGACCACGGCCAGGTATTGAAGACTTATCCCATCGCCGTTGGCGCGCGCGGCACGCCAAGCCCCAATGGCGACTTTGTGATCATCAACCACGCCAAAGATCCCATCTATCGCGGCGGCGATATGGAGATACCGCCGGGAAAAGACAATCCGCTGGGCTCGCGCTGGATGGGGCTAAGCCTGAAAGGTTACGGCATTCACGGAACCAATGTGCAGAGTTCCGTGGGCAAGGCGATTTCGCACGGCTGCTTCCGCATGCGCAAACAAGATGTGGAAGACCTTTACGCCCTGGTGCAGGTTGGCGACACAGTGATGGTTAGGCGTGAGCGCGACGCGATGATCGCCAAGGTTTTCTCCACGCCAACAGCAACTCAGCCAGCAGTAACTCTGGCCGCGGCAGCTCCGGGTAGCGACATTCAGGTTCCAGCTTCCGCCACTACGACAACGGTTGAAACTACTGAGCAGTAGGAATGAAGCGATTTGAACCGCAGAGAACGCAGAGGTCGCAGAGAAAGGCAAACAGAAAGATTAGCCGCGAATTAACGCGAAGGAACACGAATCAGACCCATGGGTTCGGAGAACATGGCATATGACTTTAAGTAAGCGGGACAAAGCGAACCAACGCGTCCAGTCCTTTGAGTTCCGCGTCCTTAGGCGACCTCTGCGGTGAATTGGTTTTGGAATTTTAGGAGGCATTGCGATGTTGTTCTTGAGATACCTGCTGCTGTTCACCGGCTGGGGCCTGCTTGCGGCCGCTGCCATTGAAGTTTTCAAAAATCTTTACCAGGTTGTCCAGTATCACCGCCAGTTGCGGCATATAGCTCCAGGCTCCTTGTCCGGGCTTTCATCGGGACCGGAAGGCGCCCCCGCGGAGCGGCCATCAACCCATGGCGCTACCGTGGAAAAACCGCAACTGAACTGGACCACTGCAAAATGGGCGTTTCCTGCGGCCTGGCTGCCGCTCATCCTTGCTGCCGGCATAGTGGTGGTGCCCAGCGGGATGGGTGGCATCAGAGTGAGCCAGACCGCGGGAACGCTGCCCGGCACGTTGTATCCGGGCGCACATTTCGTTATGCCGTTCGATTCAGTGGTGCTCTATGACATTCGCGACCAAGTGCTGACTACATCGTCCGGAAAGGACGGGCTTGAGTCGACCAGCGAAGCTGAGGCCGAGAAACGCGAAGGCAAGAACAAGAAAGCCGAGGTCTTTACGGTGCAATCGCGAGAAGGTTTGAATATCGGGCTGGCCATTACGGTGCGCTATAAGTTCGATCCGGCGCGGCTGGACTTCATCCATGCCAACCTGCCGCAGCCAGTGGAAAAAGAGCTTGTGCCGCCGGTAATTTCCAGCGTGTTTCGCGAGTTGGCCCCGAATTACACAGTCCGCGAAGTTTTTGCCACCAAGCGCGAAGAAATCCGGCAAAGCGCCGCAGACCGCATAACCCGGAAGCTGGGAGCAGACGGAATCATCGTTAAAGAAGTCATGCTGCGCGATGTGCAATTGCCGGAGGAATACGCCAAAGGTCTGGAGGGTCTGCTGCTGAAAGAACAGCAGAATGAAGGCATGGGCGTTGAGACCGAAATGAAAGCCAAACAGGTGAAGATCGCGGAACTTGAGGCTGAAGCGGGGCGCGTCCAGCAGGTCAAGCAGGCACAGGGCGCGGGCGAGGTCAGAGTATTGCAGGCCAAGTCAGAAGCGGACGCAATGCAATTCACGCTGCCGTTGAAGCAAAAGCAGATTGAGCAGTCTCGCCTGGAAGCCGAAGCCCAAAAAGAAACCACGGTGAAAAATGCGGAAGCGCAGGCGCAAGCCAAGGTGATTGACAGCAAGGCTGAGATGGAGCGTCGCGGCATGCTGGCCGAAGCCGAAGCCAACCGCATCCGCATTGTTGCCGTGGCTGACGGTGAACGCATGAAGTCAGAAGCAGCGCTGCTCAAGGAGAGTCCGCTGTTGATCAACAAGATTGTGGCCGAGCGAATGTCTGACAAGCTGCAGATCATGATGGTGCCCTCCGACGCCAAGATCTTTTTTAACGACATCATGAAGAGCGCCATCACTCCTGATGCTGTGACCAACGCGAAAGCGGCGCAGGCCGCGGCGGAAGAAAGTGAAGGTGCCGATCAGGAGCAGGACGAGCAAGCGGCGCCGGCTCAGCAAACCACCAGAAACAAAACGTGGAAAGCAAGATAAGTTCTGCCGGAAGTTCTCCGGGCTGCTTGTTCCCGCCGGAATGGGTGGCCCGGTCCCGGCGGAAAATCTTCACCACGGAGACACGGAGAAGCGCTAATTCCTACCTCGGATCAAGGCTGATTCACGCGGATTAAGCCCCAGAGGAGGAAGCTCAAGTCTTGGTCTTTCTGATCCGCGATCATCCGTGCAGATCCGCGGTTAGTTCGGGCGGTTCAGGCAATCTCTTTCTTGTCTCCGTGCCTCCGTGGTGGATTTGCTCTTGACTAGTTCATTTCCCCGATTGCTAATTGAAGTCTTTTCCAGTCAAATGAGAAGCAATACCAGCTTTCATTCAATGCTTAAGACCGCCAATAAACGATGGCTGTGCGTGTTCTTATTTTTCTGCGTGGCGGTCTTTTCAGCCCTGGCGCAGGATGCGCCAGCTCTTCCAGCCGCTGCCGTGGAATTCGTCCAGCTGATCCAGTCACGCGCCGGATCGCCATCGGCAGTCGCTGTGACTTTTCAGAACCTGTCTTCACTTCCGCCGGAACGGCAAGAAGCTTTGCAGAACGCAATCTTCAATGCCTTCCGCAATGCGAATGTCAGGGTAGTGAAACCGGAACAGGCAGTCGCGGAAGTCCACGTTACTTTTTCTGAAGACTGGCAGGGCTATCTATTGATCGCCGGCATTCAGCAGGGATCAACCAGCCAGATAGTGATCAAAAGGTTGCCGCGTCCGCAGCAGACGCAGGCGGCACATGCAACCACGCTCACTCTTCGCAAGATTTTGGTATGGCAGCAGGAAACGCCCATCCTGGACTTTTATCAGGACAACCAAAACCTGATGGTGCTTGAGCCCGGTCAGCTTTCGTTGTACTCAATGGATTCCGGACAATGGCGTCCACGGCAAACGCTGGGCATTCCGCACCAGAACCCATGGCCGCGTGACCTGCGCGGGAAGCTGGAGGTACACGGCGGAGAACTCAATGTCTTTCTTCCCGGGGCGCGTTGCAGCGGGAGGATGTCTCCTCCGTCGCTCGACTGCCGCGCCAGCGACGATCCCTGGCCAATCGGCGAAGGGCTGGTCGCATTTTTCAGTCCGCGCAGGAATTTTTTTAACGGTCTGCTGGCCGGATCGAGCGCAGGAGCTTCTGTAACTTCCTTCTTCTCTGGGGCTACATGGCAAAGCGGCGACCAGCATGTTTGGCTCTTTACCGGCACGGATGGTCACACGCGGCTTTTTCAAAATGATCTTGGCGCGCCCACAGCAACGTTCAATGGGTGGGGGAGCACGCTGGCTCCCGTACATTCAGTTTGTGGATCGGGATGGCAACTGCTGACCAGTTCGCCCGCAGACACTACACGCCCAGATAGCGTGCAGGCGGTCGAAATTTCCGGTCGAGAAGCTTTGCCGGTGAGCGCTCCGGTGGATTTGCCGGGTACGGTGGAAGC
>DASXJO010000742.1:0-1666 GCA_036497385.1 Candidatus Angelobacter sp.
CCGCCGCACATACCAGCACAAGCAATGCGCTGGCCAGGAACCTGCTTCTGCTATATAAATTCATTGATCTTATAAACACGGAAAACCTATGGAAGTTAATGATAAAGCCCCGGAGTTCTCTCTTGCCAATGAAGAAGGCAAGG
The DNA here is from genome assembly GCA_036497385.1 of Candidatus Angelobacter sp. Taxonomy (GTDB): domain Bacteria; phylum Acidobacteriota; class Terriglobia; order Terriglobales; family Acidobacteriaceae; genus Angelobacter. Next base: position 144 of record DASXJO010000742.1, read on the forward strand.
CAACCGCATTAAAAGACTATCGCGGCAAGAATGTGGTGCTGTTTTTCTATCCCAAGGCCAACACGCCCGGTTGAACGATTGAGGCGTGCGGGTTCCGCGACGCATTCACCAAGATGCAAAAAGCCGGGGCTGTGGTGCTGGGCATTTCCGCCGACAAGCCCTCTGCCCAGAAGAAATTTAAAGAAAAATACGACCTCCCATATTCCCTGCTGGCCGATGAAGATAAAGCCGTCGCGATTAAGTACGGCGTGCTCAAAGAAAAGAGCATGTACGGCAAGAAATATATGGGGATCGAACGGACGACGTTTGTGATCAACCCGGAAGGTCGGATTTCTGCCGTGCTGACAGGGCTAAAACCGGACGAGCATGCAGCGGCGGCGATGGCGGCGCTGAAAGGGAAATAGGGGAATGGCGCGGATTCTCCCGACACATTTGGCCTTCAAAATGGAAGAGTTGCGCAGGGAGAGCCAACTTAAAGGCGCTTGACCAGTGATACCGGAAGACATAGTCTGGTTCCATGAATTACGGAGGCCGAATCACGCTGGAAGTAGGGAAACGAGGTGCGAAGCCTTGCATCCGTGGTTTGCGCAGAACCGTTTACGATTTGCTTGAATACATGGCTTCGGGCATCTCTCAGGAAGAGATTCTCAACGACTTCCCTGATCTGGAAGCCGAAGACATTCGAGCTTGTCTCAACTTTGCCGCAGACCGCGAGCGTAAATTGTTTGCCCCTGCTTGAAATTGCTCCAAATAGTCATGCAGTTTTTCTCATTTTTTCCCGCTTCCGAATCATCAGAGTAAGGCCAGAGTTCGCACCAAAAGGATTGATTTTCGGTGTTCCGCGCAGCACTTCAAGGAACCGCTTTGGATTTTCTTTGCGGCCTATCCGCGCATCAGAGGAGTCTCTGTGGGTGACAGAGTTCCGCCCCCTGACTTTAACTGCTTCATACTCAGGATGCTCCTGGACCCACCGACACAAAGCTCGCATGTAGTACTTGTTGAACTCATCCCAGATGAAAGTCTGGGCTGATTTTCTGGGGGTATTCGGCAGGAAAATGCCTGGCTGGTTTAGCGCATCGTCCAAAGTGACAGGATTTCCCGAAGCGAGAGCATTCAGAAATATGCGGGGGTATTCGCGATACCCGAGCTCGTCAAACTGCTTGCTGTAATAGAACTGGCCATCATCGAAGGACAGCTTCAACTCTTCAAGCATGAGATAACGAATCTCGGGAGCAATCTCGTCACCCAGATGCTTCAACTCGTATCTTTGGTCAAGCACACTGTTTAGATGCAGGTTAGATCCATCATCCTCCCGCAATCGACGGCCCCAGCCTTACCTCAGCTCGCGCTTTGGGCTTTGCTGACCAAACGTTCTTGCAGTTATACTCCGCACTTGCCGTTTTAACCGCAGACTTGGAAGGCGGCAGCCGCCGATGGTCTGAGTTTCCGCGGCCTAAGAAATCGCACCAGAAAATATGGATATCTTGCGCGCAGAAATCGAACGGCTCTATGCCAAGGGCGCA
>DASXJO010000743.1:0-2374 GCA_036497385.1 Candidatus Angelobacter sp.
GATGCAGGCTATCCTTGCGCTGGAAGATGGACGAATCTTCAGCGGCATAGGCCACGGCGCGAAAGGCGAATGCTACGGGGAAGTCGTTTTTAATACTTCCATCACCGGTTACCAGGAAATCTTTACCGATCCTTCTTATGCGGGGCAAATTGTTGTCCTGACCAATCCCCAGATCGGGAATTACGGCACCAATCCAGACGACAACGAGGCCACGCACCCTTATATAGAAGGTCTGGTCGTGCGCGAGTTTTCGCCCATCAGTTCCAATTGGCGCTCGCAGCAGGTGACCGACGAGTATCTAGAAAAATTCAAGATCCCGGTCATCGCGGATATTGACACCCGCGCGGTGGTCCGCCACCTGCGCACGAACGGTGTCATGCGCGGCGTGATTTCTTCGATAGAAACTGATCCAGACAAACTCGTCGCCAAAGCCCGCGCGCTTCCTAAAATGGACGGCACTGACCTGGCGAAGGTGGTCACGACCAAGCAGCGCTACCAGTGGGACACCGGCACGCGATCGCACGAGCCCACGGAGGTCGTCGGCGTAAAAGACCAGCCGCCCAGCAAACATGTGGTGGCATATGACTTTGGGATCAAGCAGAACATTCTCCGCATGCTGGTGGACCAGGGCTGCCGCGTGACCGTTGTCCCGGCCATGACCTCCGCTGAAGACGTGATGTCCCTGAATCCTGATGGCGTGTTTCTCTCCAACGGCCCCGGCGATCCCGAGCCCTGCACCTACGCCGCGGACAACATCCGCCGACTGATGGGCAAGACTCCGATCTTCGGCATCTGCCTTGGACATCAACTGGTCGGTCTCGCTCTGGGCGGCAAGACTTACAAACTCAAGTTCGGGCACCACGGCGGCAACCATCCGGTAAAGCAGTTGGAGACCGGCAAGATTGAGATCACGGCCCACAATCACAACTTCGCTGTCGATCCCGATTCGCTGAAAGATTCGGAAATTCTGAAAACGCACATTGACCTGAATGACAATACTCTGGAAGGGCTTCGCCATCGCACACTGCCGCTCTTCACGGTGCAATATCACCCGGAAGCCTCACCCGGTCCGCACGACTCACACTATCTCTTTAAAGACTTCATGGGGCTGATGGAGGAGTGGAAAGGGAAATGAGAATCCACCACGGAGGCACGGAGACACGGAGAAAGGCAAGAAGAGGCGTTCGCCGCAGATCAGCGCAGATGAGCGCGGATCCGAACGAGCTGACGGGAATATTTTTTGTGATCAGCGGCGATCTGCGTTCATCAGCGGCTAGATCTTTTTGCTTTTCTCCGCGCCTCCGTGTCTCCGTGGTGAATTGAATTTAAAATGCCACGCCGTAATGACATCGCAAAAATCCTGATCATCGGCTCCGGGCCGATTGTCATTGGCCAGTCGGCAGAGTTCGACTACTCCGGTACGCAGGCCTGCAAGGCGCTTAAGGCTGAAGGCTATGAGGTGGTGCTGGCGAACTCCAACCCGGCCACCATCATGACCGACCCGGAGATGGCAGACCGCACCTACATTGAGCCGCTGACAAAAACGTATCTGGAAGAAATCATCCGTCAGGAATCAGAAATGCTACGCGGACAAGCGGGCAAGTTCGCTCTGCTACCCACGGTTGGCGGACAGACCGCACTCAACCTAGCGGTTGAGTTGGCCGATTCCGGCGTCCTGGAGAAATACAACGTTGAGCTGATTGGCGCGCAGCTCAGGGCCATCAAAATGGCGGAAGACCGGCTGCTTTTCAAAGACGCCATGACGCGCATTGGGCTCGACGTGCCGAAATCCGCGCTGGTCAACAACCTGAAAGACGGTCTTGACTTCTCCGGCAAGATCGGGTTTCCGCTCATCATCCGTCCGTCATTCACGCTGGGCGGCAGCGGCGGCGGCATTGCCTATAACCGCGAAGAGCTGCTGGAAATTTTGGCGCGTGGCCTGGATCTTTCCCCTGTGCATGAAGTTCTGATTGAAGAATCGGTCCTCGGCTGGAAAGAATACGAGCTTGAGGTGATGCGTGACCTCGCCGACAACGTCATCATTGTCTGCTCCATTGAGAATTTCGATCCCATGGGAGTGCACACCGGCGACTCCATTACCGTGGCCCCGGCGCAGACGCTGACCGACCGCGAATACCAGCACATGCGCGACGCATCGATCAAGGTCATCCGCGAAATTGGCGTGGAGACCGGAGGATCAAATATTCAATACGGCGTGAACCCGACGAATGGGCGCATGGTGGTGATCGAGATGAATCCGCGCGTTTCCCGCTCCTCGGCGCTGGCTTCAAAGGCCACCGGGTTTCCCATTGCAAAGATTGCTGCCAAACTTGCCGTCGGCTATACGCTGGACGAAATTCCCAACGACATTACC
>DASXJO010000744.1:0-7104 GCA_036497385.1 Candidatus Angelobacter sp.
GAACGTTGAAGTGGTGTTTGAGCCGCCGTGGCATCCGGGCAAAATGAGCGAGGCAGCACGGCTCCAATTGGGCCTGGACCTGGACAGCTCGCCTTTCCCAATGCATTAAGTAGCGGGAGAACGTGCTATATCCCCACTCGCTCCCCCGCTCTCCTTCCCTGCTGGAACCAACTTCATAGCTGGGTCTAACAGAAAACTGGTAGATTTCGAAAGTAACGGTGTTGGAACGCCTGCTTCGAAATCAGAAAAGCGTGGCCGCTACGAATATAGTGGCTTACCGGGACAAGAAAAATATAACCGCTGAGCCGAATGGGCCTTATTCGCTAATATTTTTGTTAGAAAATCTAAAGGTGACCGGCCTGACCGAACTTGATGCGCCATTTGGCAAATGTAATTAAGTTATTTTAAATCATCTGTTTAGGTCCGATTCGAGTTGCTGATTAGCCTCATCCCCAGCCCAATGAAGTTTAGATTATTGTAGTTGATGGCCGCAGTGCTATAGTCGCCGCAGTCACCAATAAAGGGGTGGCCGGTTACTTTTTCCATAAGCGCCGACGGCGGATTCTTATGCCGAGCAAAATGCCAAAAATCGTGCTCATACTGATCGTGCTGATGGCGGTGTTCTCGCCATTTATGCAGCTCGATAGTCTGGACAATTTCCCCGTAGGTACGGGTGACATTGAAATGCACCTTATTTCCGTCCTGTTTGAGACGGGAATGTTTTTTGTGTTTGCCGGAATCCTTAAGTTATTCCCGCAGCTGCTTTGCACAAATGTGCGGCCGCCTGCCTCAGTATTTTGCGGCTTCACTCATGACGCAGCTCCGTTGCAGTCAGCCTTCTCCTGCTTTGCCGTTCCTCTCCGCATTTGATTCTTTCCATACCCAAAGTGTGTCCGTAGCCCAGAGTTTCCCTTGCCAGTGAACTCGGAAACCTGTTTTGTTGCGGGCACAGCTGTGGCTGGAGCGTCTGGATTGCTCCCGCCAAACACATGGAAACATCGAATCAAAAAGACAGGAAATGGAAATGAAATCCACAGAAGTGTACGCATCCGGCGCCGCTGCCGCAGTTATTGCAGGTCAGGCGCCACTCATTAACGAAAACGACATCGAACAGTGTCTCTGTAATGACGGCCTGGAAATGGGGGAAGACGAATGGCTCGTACAGGGCTGCATTCAAGGCGATCCCAAAGCTTGGGAAGACCTGATTGATAAGTACAAACGCCTGATTTACTCCATCCCCATCAAGTACGGCGCTTCATCAGCCGATGCCGCCGACGTATTTCAGTCGGTCTGCATTGAAGTAATGAACTGCCTGCCGCAATTGAAGAACGTGCAATCGCTGCGCTCATGGCTGATCACCGTAACCATCCGCCAGTCCTACCGCTGGAAGAAAAAACAATCCAGCCACATTGAGTTGGATGCCATGGAGCCGGACATTGCCGAAGGGCTGGCTTCCACACCGCCGGCGGAGACGCTTTTTCAGCTGGAAGAGGAACAGATTGTACGGGACGTGGTGGCCAAGCTGGAACCAAGGCACCGCGAACTGGTGCAGCTACTGTTCTTTGAACAGCCGCCCTTGCCGTATGCCGAAGTGGCCCGGCGCATGGGGCTTGCCACGGGATCAATCGGGTTCATCCGCGGACGTTGTCTGGAGAAACTACGCAAAGCGCTGGTGGAATACGGCTTCAACGGGTAGCAAAGTGAGCGGGGTGCGCAGCAGCCATGTTGTTGCGCATCCCGGCCTGTTTAGAGAAGCGCATAAGATTTGAGTGGTGCTTATTGTAGCGTCAGCAGCTGCTCAATTTTGGTCCCAGCAATGCGGCGATGGCCGTGATGCCATCACACTGCGTTAGAACGCACTTACCTTAAAGTCCCGACGCGTTGCCGTTTGTATTGTGCCGTAGGAAAGATTGCGGATGCAAAATAGATCGTCCGGGTTAGGGAAGACAACGCCGTTTGCAGCGTTTGCCCTGTAAACACCCAGCACTGCACTTAATTCAAGGATTTCCTGTTCCAGCCCCAAAGGGATCCCGTTTCTTTCGGCATCGGCCGTTGCAGCTTTCAAATAAGTGATGTCCTGCTCAATTGCTGCTGCCGCTTCCAACCACTTCTGATCGTCATCCATGGTGCCCTTGTCTCCAAACCAGTGAATTAATTACTCAACGCCATTTCAGCAATTACACAGCTATCTCAGCACTACGGCGATTGGGCTACCTTCCCGGTAAGGTAACAAGCCACCTGTTTCCAACTATTTAAAGCCAGGTCACGTTTCAGTTTTGACTTTTGGTGCTACTTATAAGAGTAGAAACCGCGCCGGAAAATATAGACTGTGCACGTTTTGGGCCGGTAACTAATTAGATCGCTGTTTGAGAGGAAAATTGCAGGATTATTCGGAGCAAGTTCCATTTTTAACCTGCTCCGGAATTTTACTGAAGGCACGGTTAAGCTGGGACGAAATCAATGTATCCGCGCTGCGGATCGGCGCTGATCAGTTTAACGCGCAGTTTGTCTCCCACATCTTCCCCCTGCCCGTGGACCAGCAAGCCTTCCACATGGGGTTGCAGCACCCGGACAAAGGTTCCCTTGGGAGTAGCGCCGGTCACGATAGCGTCAAATACCTGACCGATGCGGCTGCTCATGCTTACGGCCGCAATCCGCTTGGACATTCCACGCTCAACTTTTCGCGCCGCGTCTTCTTTTACGGTGCAGTTGGTTGCGACAGCGGAAAGCTCATCGTCTGCATATGGACTTTTTTGCCGGGCTAGGAGGGACTTGATCAGCCTCTGGGTGACGATATCCGCATAACGACGATTGGGAGCGGTGGAATGCGTGTAATCCTGCACGGCCAAGCCAAAGTGTCCGGGTGAAGGCTGTCCCGGACGCTCCAAAACGTATTCGCCAGGACCCATCAGCTTGATCACGGTCAGTGAGACATCGGCGAAGTGGTCAGGGTCGGCGGCTTTGCGGGTCTGCAGAAAATCATTGAGCGCCTTGGAATCCGCCACGGCGGGAAGCTTGCCGCCATGTTGCGCCGCCAGGGCCACAATGCGGTCCCAGCGTTCCGGCGTTTTTACCACGCGCCGGATGGAAGAAATGCCTGCCTCTTCAAGCGTGCGTGCCACTACTCCGTTGGCGGCGATCATAAAGTCTTCAATCAGGTCTGTGGCGCGGTTCTTTTCCTGCTTTTGCAGGTCCACGATCTTGTCATTGAGCATTACAGGATGCACTTCCGCGGTCTCAATGTTGAGCGCGCCATGGCGATAGCGTTCATTCTTGAGCGCCTGCGCCACTTCATCCTGCAATTTGAGCTGTGCCTGCAATTCAGGGGAAGCAGCTACCTTGGCAGGCGCCGGGCCTGTGCCTTCCAGCCATGCTCCCACAGAGGGGTATGCAAGCTGCGCCTTGTTGATCACGAGTGCTGGATAAATCTGGTGCTTGCTCACGTCGCCGTTGCTGTCGACCACGAATTCTGTAATTACGCTCAGCTTGCCATCGACCTCAAGCAGTGATGTGGTGCCGGTGGAAAGCTCTTCCGGCAACATGGGAAAGTTGCGCACGCCGGTGTACACGGTGCATGTTTCCTTGGCTGCATGCAGATCAATGGGCGTGCCCTTGGGAACGAACGAGTCCACATCGGCTATGCCGACTAACACTCTGGTGGTGCCGTCCGGCAGCTTTTCCGCGTATTCAATCTGGTCAAGATCGCGCGAGGTGTCATTGTCAATGGAGGACCAAAGCAGGTTGCGCAGGTCCCGCACTTCACCCGGAGCGGCTTGCGGCGGCTTGCTCTTGATAGCGGCCAGTTGCTGCGCGACTGCCGGGGGAAATTCCGGCTCAAAACCATTTTGCAGCATCAGTTGCTTTGCCGCTGCCTGAAGATCAAAGTGGGAAGGATGTGGATTATTCATAGATTGAACGAGCGGAGAAGATTAACACAGCGGAACGCTATTTTGCGCCAGCTCAGGGAAAGGGTAGTGGGCCAGCTTGAATATTTTTCCAGAAGGTTTAACATTTTTCAGAGTGAACGTTCTCCGGATGGTGCAGGCCATACGTCCGGAAGGTCATGGCAAAAAGGGAAGGACCTGTATTGAAAACCACTAAAGGTAAAAAAGGAAATCAAGGACTTCAGGGGCCTCCGGGACCGGCGGGCCCCGCAGGACCAGCAGGACCGCGAGGAATCAAGGGGCTGAAAGGGATAAAGGGGCTGAAAGGGAAGAGCGGTGAGACAGGTACTCCAGGGCCAATTGGGAAAGTGAAAAATCTTAAAGACGTCGGGAGACAGCTCAAAGTTGTTGATCAAAGTATTGACCACATTTACAGGGAAATGGCGAGCCACATAAGCCAACTGGGCCAACTCCATCAGCAGCTCGATTCTTTGCGGGAAACCGTGCGGGCTTAGTTTCCAAAACTAAAGCAATCTGAAGTCCAAAAAGCTAGATTTTCACTCTGGCCCATTACCGGCAAAGACCAGAGTTTTCACGCTGCTTAGCGTTCCACGTCCAGAGTGTTCACCGCAAGCAAGGGGCGCCTGCGGTCCATAGTTTCCGAATATTTATCGCGCAAACGTTCCCACAAATGCGCTGCGCTTGTCGTGCAGCGTCCATGAGGTGTTCAGGTCTTTGCCGCGATATTCGTCTGTCATGGCGACCGCAGGCATGGCGTGCGCTGTCTGCGTGAGCGGCTTGTAGAAAGTATCTTCATTGCCGCAGAGATGGTCTTTTTCGCCGATGGCCCGAGTCTCAACCGTAACGACGTTGCCGGCCTGCAGGCGGGCGCGCGAGCTGTGCTCGCCCTGCGCTACTTCCATATCGATGGACGTGTCGACGACGCGAACCACATGGCGAAGCAGTTCGCCGCCCATCTCCTGAGCAAAGTTGATTAGTGCCGCGCGTTGTTCGGGCGTGGCCTGTCGGTCAACCAGCAGCACGGATTTGGCAGGATACGGTTTGCCGTAAGGATCACCCAGCGTGGCTTGGGCCTTGATTGCGCCGACAATCGTGAGGCCGTCCAGCGAAACGCCGTCCCACTTGCCTTCACCAATATGCCAGGCGACGATTGCTTCCTGTCCGGCGGTATTCATTTCGCCATTGGCAAAGCACTGGCCCACGTAGACGTCAGCGCTGCGGGTCTCAATGTATTGGCCTTTGATCTGTGGCGTGACGCTGGTGGGCGGCGCGGGAGGCTGAGCGCAAAATGCGGCAATCGAAAAATACAGGACAAAGACGAGAGTAGATGCAAGCTTGCGATACATAAGAAAACTCCAAGAACTACTTCTATTGTAAGACGCCAGCGCAGGCCGAGGTGGAGAATTTCGCGATGAGTCTCTTTGAACCTGATCGCCGAGCGCAAGCTCCTTCACAAGAATTGTTCTAAACAAACGCTTATTTGCTTTGCCAAACCACTGACATATTGTAGATTAGCCGCACCCCCTAGAAGATTCATTCGTCTGGAGAAGTGCGAACTACTCTGGACTACCGTCCCATCGATATTGAGAGGAGATGCAAGATGCGTTTTAAAGTAATGCTAAGTTTCATCGTCCTGGCAGTGTGCTGCAGCGCCGCATATGGCCAGCAAACCCAACCCGCCACCGTGGAACCAGTGAAAGCGACAACCACTGAAGCGGCACCCGCTTCTGTTTCCATCGACAAGCTTATCCTGAAGGATGGAAGCGACGTCAAGCTGAAATTCGCGGAGGCCGTAAGTTCAAAAACCGCTACTGACGGCGATCCAGTCAACCTTGTTCTGGATGAAGATTTGAAAGTCGGCAACGTGGTGGTAGCCAAAGCGGGCTCAAAAGCTGTAGGCACTGTCACTCATGCTAAGAAGGCGGGCATGATGGGCAAGGGGGGGGCGAACTCAACATGCGTCTTGAGTATTTGAAAGTGGGCGATGAGCGGGTCAAGATTCGGGGCAGCAAAGGTAAAGAAGGCGAAGGCAAGGAAGGAACCGCAGTCGCATTAACTGTTTTGTTTGGGCCGATTGGCCTGATCAAGCACGGAAAAAATGTTGATGTGAAGGAAGGAACGCCACTGGCAGCATTTATTGATCAGGATTACACGATACCCGCGGCAAAGTAAGCGCCCAGATCAGAACTTAGAAAAAAATGGCTGGAGTAGAAGATCGAATCTATTCCAGCCATTCATGTTTTGATTTGAGGATTAGTCGCTCGCCTTATTTACTGGCTCCGCAATGGCAGCCGCGCTCGCCGGAACAGCAATTTCCTGGCTCGGCCAGTTTGCCGTCAGGCCCAATGCAGGTTTGCGTCATGGCGCACCAGAAAAGGCCGTCGCCGGAGCGGGGCACCGTGGGATCAGGCGCGGACCAGATGTATTGGCTCTTCCAATGCAGCGCGGAGCACAACCCCGCGCGTTCTGTATTGAATCTTTCCGGTACGTTGCTCATGCTGCACCCCCTGCGGCCTGCGATCCGGCTGCGGCCAGAATGGCCCGCTTTACCGCTACACGGGCCAGATGGATTTTGTGGGCGTTGTGGCCAAGGCTTTTGGCTTTGGCGACTGCGGCCTGCGCGGCCTGATCTGCCGTGGCCTGTGTGACGGCCTTGCCTTGCAGCGCCTGCGCGGCTTCCACCGAGACCCACGGAATGGGCGCGACGTGCCCCATAACGATGCGAGCGCTCTGCACCGTGCTGGCGTTCATCGTTAAGGCCACGGCGGCGGTGGCGTAAGGCCAGTCAAAAGCTTCTTTCTGGCGGACTTCATAATGCGCGGCGCGAACACCCGGAGCGGGCGGCACGATGACGTGTGAAATAAATTCGTCAGGCTTGAGATCGTGTTCCCGCTCCTGCTCTGTTTTGGGAATAACAAAGAATTTTTCTACAGGAAGTTCTCTGGCTCCGCGTGGCCCGACGATCCGGACCTTCGCGTTATAGGCAATCAGCACCGGCGCAACGGTGGACGGACTCACGAAATAAGCGGGCCCATCATTGCCGAGAATGGCGTGGTAACGATTGTCGCCCTGGAGGACGAGCGACTTGCCATCTTTCTGCGCCAGCAGTCCGTGGCCTGTGCGGAAGTACCAGCAACGCGGACGCTGACAAAGATTTCCGCCGATAGTAGCCACATTGCGAATCTGCGGACTCGCGGCG
>DASXJO010000745.1:0-8643 GCA_036497385.1 Candidatus Angelobacter sp.
CAGCCAGATTTATGGAGGCGGCGGCAACGCCGGATCAACCTTTAAGAATGATTTCATTGAAATCTTCAATGCTGATAGGGCCACGGTAAATCTGAGCGGATGGTCGGTCCAGTATGCTTCTGCCGCCGGGACAACGTGGCAGGTGACCGCGTTGAACGGCTCGCTTGCCCCTGGCCAATATTTCCTGATCCAGGAATCACAGGGCGCCGGCGGCACCACGAATCTCCCGGCGCCCAATGCTACGGGCAACATCGCTATGAGTGCGACAGCCGGTAAGGTCGCGCTTGTCAGCAACACGGTTGCTTTGTCTGGGGGCTGTCCAGTGGGCGGCGCGATTATCGATTTTGTAGGCTACGGCACCGGCTCTGGAGGAGCTTCTTGTTTTGAAGGCACTGCGGCTGCCCCCACGCTCACCAACACCACCGCGGATTTTCGCCGCAACAACGGCCTTCAGGATACTGACAGCAACACGGCGGACTTCGTCACCGGCGCGCCCAATCCGCGCAATACGCCGGTTGGCACCACCAATCCCAGCGGCGCTGGCGCGGCAAATCCTGCTTCAGTGATTCAGGGCGGCACAACTTTGCTCACCGTGCTGGTAACTCCCGGCGCAAATCCGACGAGTAGCGGCATTGTTGTTTCCGGTGACCTCAGCAGCATTGGCGGCTCCGCCACAGAACCGTTCTTCGATGACGGAACCAACGGCGACGCAACAGCCGGCAACAACACGTTCTCATTTTCAACGGTTGTTACCATCAACACCACGCCCGGAACAAAATCGCTGCCGATCTCGATTTCTGACGCGCAGGGCCGCAGCGGCTCAGCCGCTATTACGCTCATTGTTACCAGTGCGCCGCTGAATCTCTCGATTCATGACATTCAGGGCCCGGGAGACATATCGCCCGTGGCTGGCCGTCTAGTATCCACCACCGGGATCGTAACTGCCGTGGTGTCGAACGGCTTCTTCATCCAGAACCCTGACAATGCAGTTGACGCCGATCCCAACACCTCTGAAGGCGTCTTTGTTTTCACCTCAAGTCGGCCAATGGCCACGGCCGCGGTCGGAAACATGATGCAAGTTGTTGGCACGGTTGCTGAATTCATTCCCAGCAGCGATCCCAACAGCCCGCCTTCAACCGAAATTTCCGGATCGCCAACCGTCTCGCTGATCAGCACAGGGAATCTTTTGCCCACGCCAATCACGCTCACTGCCGCGGATACCAATCCCGCTGGCACATTCGATCAGCTTGAAAAATACGAAGGCATGCGCGTGCATGTGGCCGTGATGACTGCCAGCGGCCCGACTGACGGCAATCTCAACGAGGCGAATGCCACTTCAACTTCCAACGGCGTCTTCTTCGGCGTGATCGCCGGAATTCCCCAGCCCTTCCGCGAACCCGGAGTGCAATTGCCTGATCCGCTGCCCGCCGGCGCTCCTGCGACTGTGACCCGTTGGGATACCAACCCTGAAATCCTGCGCGTGAATTCAGCGGCCCAGGCCGGCTCCACTGTTCTCGATGTCACCACGGGCGCCACTGTTACTAGCCTGACCGGCCCGCTTGATTTCAACTCGCGTTTCTACACCATTCTTACCGATCCCAACTCAGGCGCAGCAGCTACGGGAAATGTGAGCGCCACGCCGGTTCCCGTGGCCGCTCCAAATGAGCTCACCATCGCCAACTTCAACATGGAGCGATTCTTTGACACCGTGAATGATCCGGCCACCAGTGACGTTGCGCTTACCGCCACGGCTTTCGCCAATCGGCTGAACAAAGCATCTCTGGCCATTCGCACGGTTTTGAACACGCCGGATGTTATCGGCGTTGAAGAGATGGAGCATCAATCTACGCTGCAGGCGCTCGCCGACAAAGTCAATTCCGACGCTACCGCCGCAGGTCAGCCCAGCCCCAACTATCAGGCTTTTCTGGTTGAAGGTAACGATGTAGGCGGCATCGATGTTGGTCTTCTGGTCAAGAGCGCCATCAATGTGATCTCCGTGGAGCAGCTCGGCAAGGACACAACCTTCGTCCAACCGGACGGCACCACTGCTCTGCTGAATGATCGGCCTCCGCTGGTGCTCACGGCCACGGCTTCCCAGCCGAACTCAGATACATCTCTGCCATTCACCATGGTAGTGAATCATCTGCGCTCGCTGCTGAGCATCGATGATCCGGTGGATGGCCCGCGCGTCCGCGCCAAGCGTGAAGCCCAGGCAGAATTCCTGGCTAATCTTTTGCAATCGCATCAGGCTGCGGGTGAAAACGTCATCTCGGTCTGCGATTGCAATGCCTTTGAATTCAGTGATGGTTATGTGGATGTGATAGGAGCAATTCTTGGCCATCCCGTGCCTGCAGATCAGGTTGTTCTTGCCAGCCCGGATCTCGTCGATCCTGGCTTCACTGATCTGGTCACCACCTTGCCACATGATCAGCAGTATTCGTATGACTTCAATGGAAGCCATCAGGTGCTGGACCACGTAGTGGTAAACCAGAGCTTGTTGTCCAAGCTCAACCGTTTCGCCATCGCTCGCAACGATGCGGATTTCCCTGAAGTCTTCCGCAATGATCCCAACCGCCCCGAGCGTATCTCTGACCATGACATGCCCGTCGCCTACTTCACTCTGCCTGAGGCTACGCCTCCGGTACTGCACCTGCCGGCGAATATCACGGCGGAAGCCACCAGCGCGGCAGGAGCCATTGTGAGCTATAGCGCCACCGCAACAGACGCGCGCGATACCAACCTGGTTGTGACTTGTGTTCCGCCTTCGGATTCGACGTTTGCTCTGGGCGGCACAACGATAAATTGCTCCGCCACCAACAGCCGCAACAAGACCGCGGAAGGCAGCTTCACAGTCTTGGTTGTTGACACCACGGCGCCTGTAGTCTTTCTCAACGGCGTGACCAATGGAGCGACTTACACCTTGGGCGCAGTGCCAGCGGCAAGCTGTTCCGCCACGGATTCAGCCACGGGCGTCGCGGTTCAGGCGGCGCTTTCCATTACCGGCGGGACTGCGAATGGTGTTGGGCATTTCACCGCGACATGCAGCGGAGCCACGGATGGCGCGGGCAATATCGCCGCAGCGGTAAGCGCCAGCTATGACGTGGACTATCTGTTCAACGGCTTCTTTAGCCCCGTTTCAAACAATAAAGCTTTTAAGCTCGGTTCAACTGTTCCCTTGAAATGGACGCTCCAAAACGCGCAGCAGGGCTTTATCGGCAGTTTTAGCTCTATCACTGCGGTTCAGGTTGCGCCTGATCCCTCCTGTGTAGCAGGCGGTGAGGGCGTTCCCTTTGATGCCGGATCGGCCGGCAATTCCGGATTGCAATTCCAGGACAATACCTTCCAGTTCAACTGGAAGACTACTGGTCTCGCTCCCGGTTGTTATTCCGCGTCAGTTTCGCTGGATGATGGCACTAGGAACACAGTGTTCGTAACTTTGCGTTAATTCAAAGCACGGTGTAAAAACTCTGGGCCTCTGGGGCTTGCGGCAATCGCATGCAAATCTCAGAGGCCTTTTGTCGTGCTTCCACCCACTGCGGGAGCTCCGTCTGGATCGAAAACATGGCATCCCGATAATTTTCCCTCTTGACAAGCATATACTGTGTACTACATAGTATGTGTTACACAGTGTATGAAAAACAGCACAAAGCTCGATGTTGAACTGTTTGAAAACCTCAAGCTGGAACTGCGCCGCGGCTGCTTGATCGTCGCGGTTCTGGCTCAGCTCAAGCAGGAACACTATGGATACACGCTGCGCAAAGCCCTCGATGACCTCGGCATGGCTATTGATGAAGGCACGCTCTACCCGCTGCTCCGCCGCCTGGAAACGCAGGGACTGCTTGCCAGTGAATGGCGAGAAGAAAACAAGCGCAACAAGCGTTTCTACCGGCTGTCACGACAGGGCGAGCTGATCTTGCAGCAGCTCTTGCAGGAATGGCAAACCATCAACGCTTCTTTGGACCGAATTTTGCAGGAGGCATAAAGCCAATGGAACTTCTTGATCGTTATTTACAAGCTGTTAGGTTCTGGCTTCCCCGTAAGCAGCAGGATGACATCATCGCCGAACTGGGCGACGATCTCCGCTCGCAGATTGAAGAGCGAGAAGCGTCGCTGGGTCACCCGCTGAATGAAGATGAATTGGCGGCGCTTCTCCAAAAGGCCGGCTATCCTCTGCGCGTGGCTGGGCGTTATCTGCCCCAGCAATCTCTTATCGGGCCTGCGCTTTTCCCGCTTTACACATTCGTGCTCAAGGCCGTTTCCCTTGGCTACCTGCTCCCATGGATTCTGGTGTGGATCGGGATGATGGTCTTCATGCCGTCCTATCGCGCCTCGCATTCTGGCATGGCTTTGTTGGGGACGTGGGCAAGCTTCTGGACCCTCGCTCTCATGCTCATGGGGGCGATCACGGCTGTCTTTGCCGTTCTGGAAAGAGTCCAGGCACGGCTCGTTTGGCTGAACACGTGGGACCCGCGCAAGCTGCCGCGGGTAGCTCGGCGCAAAGATCATGTCTCGCGCGTGGAATCAGTTTTTGGTCTGGCCTTCAGCATCCTCTTTATCGCGTGGTGGCTCTCACTTTCGCGCTATGGACATATGATATTTGGTCCGATTGCAGGCTTTTTCTCCCTGAACCCTGCTCTTCGCGCATGGTATCTTCCCGTGCTCGTGCCCACGTGCATTGTCATGTTGCAGCAGTGCATTAATCTGGTGCGCCCACAATGGCTGTGGCTTCGCGCCGCCGCTCTTCTCGTGTCGGATTCGGTAGGGCTTTTCATTTTTATCTTCGTGGCCAAAATCCACCCTTACCTGATTTCGGCCGGGAACGTTAATTTAGACACACAACATGTTCGCGCGCTCGTTATCTTGAATCAGGTGCTTTCATGGAGCATGCTTTGGGTGGTCATCGGCATTTTTGTTGCGTTGATCGTTCACGCTTATCAGACTGTTCGCGAACTGCGCCGCCTGTCCAATGGCTCAGGCAATAGTGCGGCCCTGCCGGTATCGCAAAGGTTTTGAGACCGGTTTCTACGGAAGTATTTTGGCCGGCGTCTATCGATCAGTGTCGCAGCTTCTCGGTAACGAACATACTCCACGCGCTGGAATGCGCTGAGCCGTACAATAGCGGAAATGCTCATTGCCGCCGGAGTCCTCAGCCTTCTGATCTGGGCCTATCTCGTGTTCGGGCGCGGCGGCTTTTGGCGCATCTATCCTGCGACGTCGGGTCTGATTTCCGACGCAAATGATCGTTCGACAAATGCCCCTCAGGTAAACCCAGTCAGGATCGCCGTCATCATTCCCGCTCGAAATGAAGCCGATGTCATTGGGCGGGCCATTCGATCGCTACTGCTACAACGCGGGCACAACGCACTTCACATTTTCATGATAGATGACGCCAGCACGGACGGCACCGCGCAGGCAGCCCGTGCCACCGCAATCGCTGAAGGGCAAACGCAAAATCTTACTATCGTTCAGGGAAGCCCTCTTCCTCGCGGTTGGTCCGGCAAACTCTGGGCGATGCAGCAGGGAATTGAGCAGGCCGGCAAAACTGCGCCGGATTTCTTTCTATTCACTGACGCTGATATTGAGCACGCGCCGGATAGCATTGCCACGCTGGTTTCGATTGCGGAGGCCGGCCCGTATGACATGGCGTCATTCATGGTGAAGCTTCACTGCCAATCGGTGGCGGAAAAACTCCTGATTCCCGCGTTCATCTATTTTTTCTTCAAGCTTTATCCGCCTGCATGGATCGGCAATCCACGCCGCTCTGAAGCAGGCGCGGCCGGGGGATGCATTCTTATCCGTCCCCCCGCGCTGGAAAAAGCCGGCGGCATTGCGGCTATTCGGCAGGAGGTAATCGATGATTGCTCCCTCGCGGCACGCGTCAAGCGCAATGGCGGGCGGCTTTGGCTTGGCGCTTCTGCTGTCACCTGCAGCATCCGTCCCTATGAAGGCGCTTCCGAAATCGGCCGCATGATTTCCCGTAGCGCCTTCAATCAGCTGCGCCACTCAAATTTTTTATTGTTTGTATCGATGGTAGGAATGGCTGCCACATACCTGCTTCCGCCCGCGCTTGTGCTTGCAGGACACCGAATCTTGCCTGCTGCGCTTGGCGGCGCGGCATGGCTGCTGATGGTCCTAAGTTATTGGCCGGTGCTGCGCCTTTACCGTCTCAATCCCTTGTGGGCATTGGCTCTGCCCCTGGCGGCGGTCTTTTATGTGGGAGCTACGTTCCATTCAGCCTGGAGATATTGGATGGGTCGCGGCGGCGAATGGAAGGGCAGGATTCAAGATCCGAAAGAGAGTCCGCAAAGTTCGCGCTAATCACGGAAGTAAAACTAAGGCAGGCTGGCGCCACATTCCTGTGCGGCAGGATTCTCAGGTTTCTCCGGTTTATTGATCTTGATGCCTACAGCAGCAAAAATTCTCTCTTTGGCCACGCTATCATCTTCTTCAAGTGTCTTCTGGATTCTCGCCATGGCCTCAGACGAAAGGGGCTCCTCGATAGGATCACGCTTGATAATCGTCCAGGTCCAGCCCAACACAGCTATAAGGAAGGCGAACTGCCCGACCTCGCCTGAGATGCTCTGCAGCATTTGATCGGTGTAAATGCTGCCCACAAATTTCGCCGTGGCCTGCACCGTGAGGTACAAGACGAAGCCAATGGCAATCTCCGCTACAGAAGATTTCCAGGTGATGCCCAGTTTCTTCGCTTGTATCAGCAAGATCCACAGCAGGGCGGCGTCAGCCAGGAAGATGGTGCGTTCAATGGTAACTGGGACATCAAATAGAGGTCCATGTTTTCCGGAGGGCATCATTACTGAGAAAGCCACTGCGGTGGAAATGCCGAGCACAGCCCAGAAACAAAACTTGGCCACGGTGCGGCCGGGAAGAGATTCAAACGGGTCTAACACTTTGACAAGAATTTCCAGTAAAACCAGGTTGAGAAAAATCGCCTCGATGAAATCCAACACCGAATAGGCGGTTGCAAAAGCGCTGTTACTGGCAAATAGCGCCATGGCGAGCATAAAGATTGCGACGCCAGTGCTATAGAAAAGGTAATAACCAAAAACCTTCCAGTGTTGGAAAAACTGCTTGCGTTTGACCAGAGCACAGCACGCCACCACCTGACAAACGATAGTGACGTACCAGAACACGTAATCAAACGTAAGCAGCTTATGCTTCATCGATAGTTTACTGCGTGCCGTTCAGTTAGTCCGCGGGCGGCTGTGGAGCCGGAACTGGACCCATTGGCCCACTCGGCCCTTGGCTAATCGGACCCGTGCCTAGCAGAAGCGCAATTCCAAGAATAATGTCGATCATTAGGGAACCTTCCTTTGTGACCCCGAATAACAGTCTCTCGAGGGTTGAGTCGACGCAGAGTGAGTCCGTGTGGGCTTAAGGAAGTTCTTATCCGCGTCCCATAATGGTACTCTCTACACGTCCATTACATATTATTGAGGCAACGAACGCTCTCAGCCATATACCTTAAGGACTTGCCCTTGAGTCACTTGGTCTTGCGGCGGGCGCACTTTTGCCGGCGAGCGCGTCTAGCTTGTAAACTGCTTTTGTTTCAATAGCTTGTATGGAAATACGGGCAGAAGTTCTTTTGTTGCACAGTGCTAGGTGGTTTACCGATGTTACCTGTTAGATTCTTGCTGACTTTAATGATTTTAACGCTGTTTTCGCTTGGCCAAACCCAGCAGAGTGCCCCGAGCCAGACATCTTCAGAAGGTCTGGGAAAAGTGTTGTTTCCCAACTCGTGCTCTCCTGCGGCCCAGCCAGCGCTTTTGCAAGGAATCGCGCAGCTTCATTCCTTCCAATATGCCGCTGCGGAAAGCGCCTTCAGTGAAGCCTCCGACCCAAAGTGCGCCATAGCTTTTTGGGGCTTGGCCATGTCCAGCTATCGGCCGTTGTGGGACGGAGCGGACCAAAAAGCGCTCAACAAAGGCCGACATTTCCTGGGTGAAATCCAGAAAGACTGGCCGGTAAGCCGGCGCGAACGCGAGTACATTGACGCCATCGGCATCATCTTCAGTAACAATCGTCGTGTGGGAGATGAGCGCCTTGCGGCTTATAGCCAAGCTATGGCGGAGATCGCAAGGCATTATCCTGACGATGGCGAGGCCCAGGCTTTTTACGCGTTGTCCCTGCTTGCGCTTCCGAACGATGACAGAAAGATCCGCGAGCAGGCAATTGCCATTCTGAATAAACTGATGGCCGCTCAACCGGAGCATCCCGGCGCAGTTCATTACCTGATTCACGCGGCGGATACATCCGAGCTTGCGCCCCAGGGACTGGAAGCGGCGCGGCGCTATGCCAAAATCGCGCCTGATTCTTCCCACGCGCTTCACATGCCCGCGCACATTTTTGTCCGCCTGGGATTGTGGCAGGAATCCGTTGATTCCAATCTCGCCGCTGCCGCCGCAGCCGCTGAAGCTACCAAAAACCACATGGGCGAGCCGCAGTATCAGTTTCATGCCATGGATTTTCTGGATTTCTCTTACCTGCAACTGGGTGAAGAAGCCAAAGCGCAGCAGGTGGTTGAAGATCTGAATAAAGTTACCGGCGCATCAGAAAAATGGATCAAGAACTTGCGCGTGATTCTAGGCACACGAAATCTGCTGGAACTGCATCGCTGGAAAGAGG
>DASXJO010000746.1:0-2566 GCA_036497385.1 Candidatus Angelobacter sp.
ACGAAATTAATCAAGTGAGAATCCCATGAGCGATCTGGTCCAACTTTCAAAAGACAACGACATTGCCATCATCATGATCAACAATCCTCCGGTCAACGCGCTGAGCCCGGGAGTGCCGGAAGGCATTTCTGAAGCGATTGAGCAGATTGACAAAGACGCGACGGTGAAAGCGGCGGTGCTAATTGGCGCAGGCAAAACGTTTGTGGCCGGCGCGGACATTAAAGAGTTTGGCAAGATGACGTCGGGCAAGACGCGCGGCGGAGTGCCGTTTGTGCCGCTGCTGAGCCGGATTGAAGATTGCAGCAAGCCGGTGGTGATGGCGATCCATGGCACGGCTTTTGGCGGTGGGTTGGAGCTGGCGATGGCGGGACATTATCGCGTGGCGGCGCCGACGGCGCAGGTGGGGCAGCCGGAAGTGAAGCTGGGCATTATCCCTGGCGCAGCGGGAACGCAGCGCTTGCCGCGATTGGCGGGCGTGGCGAAAGCCGTGGAGATGTGTGCCGGCGGCGATCCGGTGAAAGCGAAAGAAGCGTTGGCGCTGGGGATCGTTGACAAGCTGATTGATGGCGACTTGCTGGCTGGTGCGGTGGCGTTTGCCCGTGAGATTGCCGGCAAGCCCGCGCGCAAAACGCGTGAACGCAATGAAAAGTTGGGATCGGCAGAGCAGAATGCGCCGATCTTTGCGGCCGCGCGCGAGGCTGCGCGGAAAAAAGCTCGTGGGCTGATGGCTCCGCTGGCCGCGATTGATGCGGTGGAAGCCGCGACGAAGCTGCCGTTCGATCAGGGCGTGGAAGCGGAGCGCAAACTGTTTACCGAATGCCTGTTCTCTGATCAATCGAAGGCGATGATTCACGTCTTCTTTGGCGAGCGCGAAGTGGCGAAGATTCCCGATGTCCCGAGAGAGACGCCGACCGTTCCAGTGAATTCTGCGGCGGTGATCGGCGCGGGCACCATGGGCGGCGGCATCGCTATGAACTTTGCCAATGCGGGAATCCCGATGCTGCTGAAAGAGACTGACCAAACCGCACTGGACCGCGGCATGAATACGATCCGCAAGAACTATGCCAACTCAGTGGCCAAAGGCCGCTTCACGCAGCAGCAGATGGATGACAGAATGAAGCTGATCAAGCCGACGCTGACCTATGACGGCTTTGAATCGGTGGATATAGTGATTGAGGCGGTGTTTGAAGGTATGGCGCTGAAGAAACAAGTGTTCGGCGACCTGGATAAAATCTGCAAAAAAGGCGCGGTGCTGGCGAGTAACACGTCAACGCTGAGTATTGATGAGATTGCGTCCGCAACGACACGACCGGAGTCGGTGATTGGGACACACTTTTTTAGTCCCGCAAACGTGATGCGGCTGCTGGAAATCGTACGCGGCAAGGCGACGAGCAAAGAAGTGATCGCCACGTGCATGCAGCTATCCAAAAAGCTGGGCAAGGTTGGAGTGCTGGTGGGGAATTGCAGAGGGTTTGTCGGCAACCGCATGTTTGGGCCTTATCGGCGTGAAGCGCAGTTCCTGGTGGAAGAAGGAGCTGGAATCGAAGCCGTAGATCGTGCGATGTACGATTTCGGTCTTGCGATGGGTCCTTTGGCTGTCGGCGATTTAGCTGGATTGGACGTTGGCTGGCGCATTCGCAAAGAATTTAAGCACCTGGAAAAACCCGGCGTGCGGCAGCCGCTGGCCGAGGATAGATTGTGCGAAATGGGGCGCTACGGGCAGAAGACTGGCGCAGGCTGGTACAAGTATGACGAGAACCGCCGCGCCATTTTCGATCCCACGGTGGAAGAAAACGTGCGCAAGTGGGCGGCTGAAACTGGCGTGAAGCAGCATGCAATTTCGAAAGAAGAGATTGTCGACCGCCTGATTTATGCGCTGGTGAATGAAGGCGCGCGCATTCTGGAAGAAGGCTATGCGCTGCGCGCGGTCGATATCGACATCATCTATCTCACTGGCTATGGCTTCCCCGCCCACCGCGGCGGCCCCATGTGGTATGCAGACACAGTCGGTTTAAAAAAAGTCTATGACCGCGTCTGCGAATTTCACAAGCAACACGGAGAACTTTGGGAGCCTGCGCCACTGCTCAAGCGTCTGGCGGAAGAAGGTAAGGGCTTCGCCGACTTCAACAAAGAAACCAGCGTGGCGGCATGACGCGCGAGGCGGTAATTATCGATGCGTTGCGCACGCCGCTGGGCCGTCGCGACGGTATGCTGAAAAGCTGGCATCCGGTCGATCTGCTGGGCTTCACGCTTAACGGCCTCATCGTGCGCAGCAAGCTTGATCCTGCGCGCATTGACGACGTGATTGCCGGATGCGTGATGCAAGTCGGCGAGCAGACCGCCAATGTCGGACGAAACGCCGTTCTTGCCGCGGGCTTCCCTGAATCCGTGCCAGGTACCACAGTCGATCGCCAGTGCGGCTCCAGCCAACAGGCCATTCATTTTGCCGCGCAGGGAGTGATCGCGGGCAGCTATGACATCGCCATTGGATGTGGCGTTGAGAGTATGACGCGCGTTCCCATGGGCGCGTCCGCCGCCAATGGTCCCGGCAAGCCGTTTGGTCCGG
>DASXJO010000747.1:0-3114 GCA_036497385.1 Candidatus Angelobacter sp.
CAGCCCAGAATCCGCGGTGAAGGACGACGCCAGTAAAGAGCATGGCAAAGAAGCCAATGCCTCCAAAGAGCAGCATGGGAATAAATCTTCCAGCCGCAGGCCCGGCGCAGTAAATATCCAGGAGGACGCAAAAGAGATGGAGCGCGAAAGAGATTTGGTGGAGCGGCGCGCAAATTGCTATGACGGCGCAGAACTATT
This sequence comes from Candidatus Angelobacter sp., assembly GCA_036497385.1. Classification (GTDB taxonomy): domain Bacteria; phylum Acidobacteriota; class Terriglobia; order Terriglobales; family Acidobacteriaceae; genus Angelobacter. The sequence goes on from DASXJO010000747.1 coordinate 199, forward strand.
CCTGGAAATCTCTATTGTTCTTTGCTCCATCGCGCTGCTGGCGGAAGCAAAGCTCTTCTGGAAGCTTTCTTTTATCAGCACCATCCTGGGAATTGGCGTTGCACTGTTCGGGTTTTTGGGCGTGCACTGATCTAAGTTAAAACTCCACATTGGAAATCTTTGATATGTCCAGAATCTATCTAGCCACCACTAACCCAGGCAAAGTGCGTGAGTTTCGAGAAGCGGCGCAGGCATTATCCATTGCGCTTGATCCCTTGCCGCGCATGGCTGAAGTGCCGCCTGCTGTTGAAGACGGAATTACCTTCGAGCAAAACGCCCGGATCAAAGCGGAATATTACAGCCGCCTCGTGCCGGGAGAGCTGGTCCTGGCGGAAGACTCAGGGCTGGCGGTGGATGCACTCAATGGCGCGCCGGGAGTACATTCGGCTCGTTACGCTGCCGTGCTCCAGTCAGGCGTGGTCTCGGACCAAAACTCAGACGACCAAGCAAACAATGCCGCCCTCATTGTTCAGCTCAAGCGGCTAAATCAGGATCGATACACAGGAAAATATGTCTCCGTGATTGCGCTGGCTCGCGATGGCCAGACTCTTGCCACGTTTAGCGGCGAAGCGCCGGGAGAACTGCTTACCGTCGCACGCGGGAATCAGGGCTTTGGGTACGACCCGCTGTTTTACTTCCCTGCTCTTGGTAAGACTTTTGCGGAACTTCTCCTGGAGCAAAAACGCGAGCATAGCCATCGCGGCAAGGCATTTCGGCAGTTTCTGGATTGGTACAGTAAGCAATCGGGGTAAAACAGGCGATCTATTTGAGCATCTCAATGGCTTCTTTTTTTAATTTCTTGGAATCAGCCTGCCATTTTGTGCCATCCTGAAATTGCAGTTCCGCAACATAAACAACCACTCCTGTCGGATGTCTGGACAAATCTTCCCGGGAAGGAACAGCATTTGCGGAAATGTCGAACTCCGTCGTCGTATCCATTTTTTCTGGGATGGTTACAAGCTCGCCTCGGCCCATCCTGATGTCATCCTTTTTCACCGCCACCCAGCCAAGGCGGTAAACCTGGATTCTATTGTGACTCTTATTTTCCAGGTGAGCGTCCAATAGCACGTTGTCAGCCCCAAACGATGCCTGCACAATGTGCACGGGATCGCCGGCTTGAGGTGCAAACAGCATCAGAATATCTTCCCCGCCCTTTTGGGAAGTTTCTGGCAGTCCCAGACCCAGGCTTTGCCGTACCATGATGGCAATAAGGAAGATCATAAAAATCAGCAATTTCTTCATAATTGCACCCCGTGTTCTTCGAACTTGGCTCTGCCGCGGCATACGGCAGCAGCTCCGTCTTGCGCTTTCGCATCCTACACCTTAGGCTGGAATTCTCAAGTTAAATTTGAGCTTTGCCAGGCTTGATTAGGCCGAATTTAGAAGTTGCGCTACCCTGCAAATCCAAGTAAATTCAAGGTTCTCTCATGGCTAAACGGCCTTCACAAACAGCTACCCGGTCAGCCAATGGCACATCAGATAAGTACCAGCGCATTCTGGACGCGGCCATTGAAGTGATTGCAGAGCACGGATTCTTCCACTCCAGGGTAGCCGAAATCGCGGACCGCGCCGGTGTGGCCGATGGCACTATTTATCTCTATTTCAAGAATAAAGACGAATTGCTCATGGCGTCGATTGATTCCGCCTTTCACCGATTCATACAGCGGGCACGCAGTTCGCTGGACCAGGTAGCTGATCCACGCGAGAAGTTGCGCCGCCTGGCTTTTCTTCATCTTGAATCTCTGGGCTCAAATCGAAGCCTGGCCATTGTCTTCCAGACTGAACTCCGGCACAGCGCTAAGTTTCTGGGCCAGTTTTCTCACAATCTTCTGGTGGAATACTTTGACGTAATCAAAGGCGTTCTGCGTGAAGGCCAGGAAGCCGGCGTCTTCAGGGCTGATATTTCCGTGACTATTGCCGCGCATTGCTTCTTTGGCGCAGTGGATGAGATAGTAACCACGTGGATCCTCTCCGATCGCGACCGGGACCGCGATTATCACCTCTCCACCCTGACAGATTCGGTTGTGGCGATTGTCCTTAAAGGCGTGGAAACCGGACCCTAAGTATGGACATCAACACCCTCGCCGACATCTTCTTCGCCTCCATCGCGCACGACGTGGAACGCCACGTAATGCTCAAGCGCGGCAGCGCATGGCAGGTGATCTCTTCTCGCCAGCTTTATGGCTATGTGGCCACGCTTGCGAGAGTCTTGAAGCAATGGGGAATCCACAAAGGCGACCGCGTTGCGATTCTGGGTGAGAATCGCCCGGAATGGATGATTGCCGATTTCGCTTGTGTAACCACCGGAATTGTTGACGTACCGATTTACGCTACCCTGACGGCAGACCAGACTCTGTATCTATTGCAGAATTCTGGAGCGCGAGTAATTTTTGTTTCCACGCTGGAACAGCTGCGCAAGATTCAGTCCATCCGGGAGCAGACTTCGCTGGAAAAGATTGTTGTGATGGATGACATCAGTGAAGTCAATGTAATTCCAATGTGGTCTCTGATCAACTCCGCCTCGCAAGAAGAAGACCCGCAGTTTGATGAAGAAGCGCATCGAATTTCGCCCGACGACTTGGCCACCCTTATCTATACTTCGGGAACAACCGGGACTTCAAAGGGTGTAATGCTCAGCCACGGCAATCTAACTGCCTGCGCCAAAATGGCCAGCAAGCAGGCAGAGTGGACGCCCGCCGACGTCTATCTCTCATTCCTGCCGCTATCTCATGTCACGGCGCGCCACGTGGACTACGTCTGCTATCTGGATGGCGTCAGCCTCGCCTACTGCGCGGTGTTCGACCAGCTTCCGCAGATGCTCCAGGAAGCTAAACCCACGATCATTGTTGCGGTGCCGCGCGTCTATGAAAAGATCCG
>DASXJO010000748.1:0-8729 GCA_036497385.1 Candidatus Angelobacter sp.
GATATCTGTTCATTCACGCGGTGGTCGAGAAGAAGAACGCAATCTGCGACATACTCTTCCAGTCCGTAGCGTGTGAGGGTGCGTTCTCCCATTTCAGCCGTGACGACGGAGGTAACGCCGGCATCTTTCAGCCAGTGGAACAGGCGGCGCAGTTCGGCGCGCACAATTCCATCATTTTTCAGGCCCAGAAAGAGGAGCTCGATGGTATCCAGAAGGACGCGTTTGGCCTTGACCTGCTCAATGGCTGCACGCAGCCGAATGAACAGGCCTTCAAGATCGTATTCCCCGGTTTCTTCAATCTGCTTGCGCTCAACGTGGACGTAGTCAATAGCCAGCTTTTTGGAGCGGATCAAAGCAGGAAGGTTATAGCCCAAAGAGGCCATGTTCGTGACGAGTTCCTGGGCCGTTTCTTCCATGGCAATGCAGACGCCAGGCTCGTTATAAAGGAGCGCGCCGCGTACCAGGAATTCAAGTCCAAGAAGCGTCTTCCCGGTACCGGGGCCGCCGCAGACGAGCGCGGTGCGGCCTTTGGGAAAACCACCATGCGTTACCTGGTCAAGGCCGCGGATGCCGGTTGGGACCTTTTCTAATACCAGAGAAGAGAGGCCGGGCGAAGCGGATGTTTTCTTTTTCTGCGCAGCGCGTGCGGGCATATTTTGTTTTTCTCAGATAGCTGGATTTTTAGGCACGTTGGAGCCGGATAATTCGCTCGATGCCAGATAGTCCTCGTGGGCTGAAGCCGACTTCGCGGAGCTGTTGCCATCCTCCAAGACGCGATCATGGTCGCGAGCTGAAGCGTTTGCCGCCCCATCACCATCGCGCGAGAGCACTCGTTGCAACGCTTCCAGCAATAAGTGCGGATCGCCTAACGACTCCAAATGCTGATCGACAAGTCCTGCCGGAAACTGCGAGCCGCTGGTCTTGCTCAAAGCAACAATCGGAACGGTGCGGTTCAAGCTCTTAAAGGCCCGGGCCAGTTGAACCCGCTGGTCGCCATTGATGGAATCGCCAAAAACAACCGCGTCCACCACTGAAGTCTTGAATATCCGCACCGCTTCATTGGGATCATCGATGGCGATGATCTGGTAACCAGCTCGTTCCAGAATCATGTTCCGGGTGACTTGAGCCGGTGAGATTTTACTTACACAAAGGACAGTCCATCCCATTGAATGTCAGTGCTTTCGTAAAAATTTATTCTTTTCTCTCAGTGTCTAAAGCGGACCGCTTTTTACCGCGGACTCGAACACTTGTTCAACGACAGAGCCGCTTACTAGCAGATGCGAAAGGGCCTCAACATCTGGGAGCCGGATTACCCAGCTCTTTTAACGCTTCCTATGATGCTGACTGACGCAGATTTGGATGCTTTTTTACAATCGAGGAATGAAGGCTGGAACAAATTAAAAAGGACGACCAGATTGCGGCCATCCTTTTAATATTTGTAAGCTGCTGGATCGTCAGATTCGCGGCACACGCTTCTCAGGAAGTAGCATTTCCTAGTTTGTATCGTTGCCGCCCCAGGCGCGCACATAGACAAGAGTAAATTCTGTGCCGTTACTCCTGGGCTTGATGGCCACAACGCGCTGGTTATTGTCCGTTCCCACCTTTAGTTCTTCCCTGTAGCCGTGGTCAGATCCGTTGCGATCATCACAGGTCACCTCGGCGTCTTTTTCGTGATGATGGAAATTCATGTTGAAGCCGCCGGTGCAGTCCACAACTTTGCCGTATTTGCCCATTTCCTTGCGGTAAAAAGAGAGCACTTTGTCAGACGGATCATCGCTTTCATATTTCAGCGCAACCACCTTCAGGCCAAAGAGGGAGCTGGAAATATTCACGTTGGCGCTGTGATGACGATCATCATCATCGTCACTTTTGGCGATGCGGGCGCCGGGATAAGCTGAGAGACCAGTATCCTTCACGTCAGAAGCGCCTTCCTTCACGCTGAGAGAGCCAAATGGCGTCTTGATATCAACATCGTCCTTTTTGCCGTTGCCTTTATCGTGGGTAGTGATGGAGCAACCCGCGAGAATTAGAAGACTAAAAACGGCCGGCGTCGTGCGAAGCAGAATCGATCTCATTGGGTCCTCCTCAAAAAAAGCAACCAGAGTTGTGCCTATACACTCTAGCCAGTAATACGCGCGGCGTCGGTTAAAAGTTCCCCCTGAATTCGCACCGCAGTTCAGACAATTGGCTCGTAATAGCGTTCGCCGGCACATCCGCGGCAGACCGTCTTGGCGCCTAGTTTAACCTCGCGACGAAAATTGATGCCTTCACCGCATTGCGCACAGACGATCCGCTCACCCTTATAGCCGGGAAACTCTTCCGGCGGCAGTTCCACGTGGACAGATTGCGCCTGAAACAGTTGCTCGTCGGACATCTCTCGATAAGCGAGCATTTGCTGCTGGTTCTTGTTTTCGATTTCCGGGTGCATGCTTTTGGCCACCGCCTTTGAAGACTCGCGTGCGGCAACGCGGACGGCCTTGCCGGTTTCCACGTCAACAAAAGTAGCGGCGACCTTGCCCCAATCGCGAAATTTGAGAGCACGCTTGCCCAGGCGGCAGCCGGTGACGACCATTACCGCGTCGGTGGCGCAGCGGTCGATTTCAACAAACGTGACAATGCGCTTGCGGTCTTTGCCCTGGGGATCTTCCAATCCTAGCTTCTTCAGGCCAAACATGGCCATCCGGACGCCGAGAACCTGTCCGGCACAAAGATGGCCGTGCGCAACGGCCGCGTCATCGAGATATTCCTGGAGAGACTTCATTGTTGCGGGCCCTCTTCTTCTGCGGTTTCAGGCTGGAGATCGGCGCTGTTCGCATGCACCACAAAGCTGGTTTTTTCTCCGGCAGAGGTGAACGTAATACGGCTCGGCGAGCGATCCCATTTTGGCGCAGCACAAGCAGGGCCGGGATATTCCTTTCTGAGGACCGGTTTCCGCTTGCCGAGCTGCGAGACGACCATGTAGGTTTTCGCGCCATCATCGGAAGCGCCGCAATAAGCAGCGTAGTCACGATACCAGCTTGCTTCTGAAGTCTCGCCATCGAAAGCGGGCAAGTTGAGTTGCGTTACATGGCCGGTCTGGCGGTCAACGCTGATCCATCCATCCAATCGCCAGACCCACTGCTGCGGCTTCTTTTCTTCAGGCAGCGCGTCATTGATGCGGTAAGCGCGCCGGATAACGAATAGCCGGTGAGTGACCTCATGCATCGCACCGGTAGTGTACTCGCGTACTCGGCCGTCGACTAAGAGTTCGCGGACTTTGAGCGGCTGTTTCTCCCCGGCTTCCGAGCGGACCTCCACGGAGCGCCATTGTCCCAGGGCAACGGTATGGGACTTGGCCACGGCAAAGCTGTTGCCGGCCAATAACAAACAACTAGTGAATATCCATAGCGGACGCACGGTTGTGGCCAATTATATGACCTTGCACCAAAAGAGTTGAAATTTGTGACGCCAGAGCACTGTGGAATATTAGAAACGGGTTAATGATTGCCGTTTCGCACTTGGAAATGTAAGTGTGAAGCGGCAAATGGCCTTATTAAGGTTGATGCAGCGGCGGCAACGCCTAATGAAAGCCGCTACACCGTTTTGATACTTTCAATTTGGGAGAATTGAACATAAAATTAACGACTCCCCAATTAACCATTTGCGGGCAGCGTCCAATCTAAGCAACAGAGGCGCAGCTAGCGGGATATTGTGCTTTTCAAAGACGATTCACGAGATAAAGCGGTTCGAGAGTTGCTCGATACAACCCTCGACTCAACTCTGCCCTCTCATTTAGCGATGGCACCCATTTCGGAAAGGGCAAGGGAGGAGTATGGCCGCTTTAAGCAGCGTGCGCCAAGGATTCTGGTTGTCGATGACAAACTAGATACGCTGTTACTCCTTCGTGAACTCCTTTCTTCGCGCGGTTACGACATCATTACAGCCACAGAAGCCGAAGAAGCCAAGCAGATGGTCCACACGGAACGGCCGGAGCTGATCCTGCTGGACGTGGTTATGCCGGGCAAATCCGGCTACGACCTTTGCCGCGAACTCAAGGAAGATCCTTTTACCCGCCTGATACCCGTGGTGATGATCACCGGCCTTTCTGATCGCGATGACCGCGTGCGTGGCATTGAAGCAGGCGCGGACGATTTCCTGAGCAAGCCGCTGTATCCGGAAGAGCTGTTTGCCCGCGTCAAGTCACTGCTGAAGCTCAAAGAATTTACTGACGAACTTGAAAACGCTGAAGCTGTGCTGGTTGCGCTGGCCTTGGGCATTGAGTCGCGCGATCCCTATACCGGAAACCACTGTGAACGGCTGGCCCATTACGCCGCCGATCTAGGGCACCATATTGGCCTCGACGGCGACAGCATTATCGCCCTGAAGCGCGGCGGTTACCTGCATGATCTGGGCAAAGTCTCCATTCCTGACGATATCCTCAAAAAAGGCACCCGCCTCACTCCGGACGAATGGGAGATCATGAAGCAGCATCCGGAAATCGGTGAATCGATCTGCCGCCCGCTAAAGTCGTTCCAGAACGTGTTGCCTATCATCCGTAATCACCATGAGCACTGGGACGGCAGCGGCTATCCTGACCGGCTTACTGGATACGATATTCCTCTGTTGGCTCGCGTGCTCCAGGTTGTCGACGTTTATGATGCCCTGCGCACCGCCCGCCCTTACAAACCCGCATTGACCCATGAAGAAGCCAAACGCACCATGATTGAAGAAGCGGCGCGCGGCTACTGGGACCCAAATCTTGTGCCAGAGTTCTTTTCCATGCTCAAGAAGAAGGAACAAGCCGCATGAGCCTGGCCGTTGAGTTCCCCTTGTCCAACGAAGGATTGCAGGCGGCCCAGCCGCAATACAGCATTGTGGTACCGGCTTACAATGAGCGTGAACGCATTGGCGGAACGCTGGAGCAGGTGCTGAAGCACATTCGCGAGCAAAACTGGAGCGCCGAAGTGGTGGTGGTGAATGACGGCTCACACGACGATACCGCCGGCTTTGTCAGCGAGTTTGCCGCCGACCATCCTGAGGTGCGGCTGATCGAGAATCCCGGCAACCAGGGTAAAGGCTACGCCGTGCGCAACGGAGTGCTCAACGCCCGGGGCAAAGTGATCCTTTTTACTGACGCCGATCTCTCCTCCCCCATCACGGAAGCGCCTAAGCTGTTTGCTGCGCTGGAAAAAGGCGCGGAAGTGGCCATCGGCTCCCGCTGGCTTGATCCTTCATTGCAATTTCAGCGGCAGCCGTTGAAGCGGCAGATCATGTCACGCACCTTCAACCTGTTTACGCGGGCCGTGTTGACCTTTCCATACCATGACACGCAATGCGGTTTTAAGGCATTCACCCAGCGGGCGGCCAGGATGATTTTTCCTCTGCAGAAGGTCAATCGCTGGGGCTTTGACGCGGAAATCATTTACCTTGCCCACCACTTGAAACTGGAAGTGGCTGAAGTGCCTGTGGCGTGGGGCAATGACGAGCGCTCCAAAGTCCATCCCTGGCGCGACGGCTTCTATATGGGCGTGGACACCTTGAAAATTCGCTGGATGTCATTGACCGGCGGCTATCGCAAACCCGCTACAGAGTAATTTCTCAAGCGATTATGAAAGCTGCGCCTACGACTCTTCTGGATGCTTCGCCCCAACCTACCGTATCCGGAGATCCTTCGCATCGGAGCTCCGCGTAACCGTGTCCCCGGCCATCCCACATTTTGGGTGCCCAGATAATGGACAATGTTAAGCTGCCTCCCTTAGTACGGCCAGTGTCCCCGGTCCGCTCAAAAAGCATCTCAGAGAAGATGGATGCGTTCCAGAGAGCAGAGCGTGATTAGCGCGAAGATAAGAAACTGGATGGCAGCCCTGCTTTTCCTGGCCGCCACCTGTATTGGCGGTGCGGGCAGGCAGGCTGAAGGACAGCTCCGCTGGGAGTATCCTCCCAAGAAAGCGCCCATACGGTTGCGCCTGGTTGCCATAGCTTTTGCTGACCACCCGCGCTCTTCTTTCTTCTCCAGTCAGGAAGTTTTTGTTGCCGAAACGGAGATTGCCCACGAGGAGTGGAGTCTCATCAAGCTTGTCTTCACCTTCCTGCCGTATGAGCCTCGGCTCTCGGAATCGGGCTTTGATTACTCTGTGGTCCATGAGGTCTCAGCCTGGCGCGACGAGAATTGCGACCAGACCATCGCCCAACTAACCGCCCGGAACCAGCCTGATCGCCATGAGCCGTTGATCTATTCCCGCAACGTGCCCAGAGAGGACCTGGATCGCAGACGCGCCCCTCTGCCTTGCTATGAAACCACCGCGAACGAATACATAAGATCGAGCTTTGAGCCTGTCGCTCCGCCTCTCCAACCACATGGACCGGTGCTTGAGACGCGTCCGGATTCGAAATGACCTTGTTGTAGGCGGCTGGGTGGACCGCCTTTACATCTAATCCTGCGCCCTTAAAAGGGTTGGCTCTTAATCCTCCGCCCTTAAAAGGGTTAGCTCTGTTGGCATTTGCTTTCGCACCGGAATGACGCTCATGAAAACAAAAGACTTAACCGCCGTGCTCTCTTTTCGCCGGCCCGGATGAAACGCTTGAGCTCTGTTTATCACTAGTCATTTGTAGGGCGGTTAGCTGAATTTAGCAGTTAACTGAATTTAGCACCGCAGTTCCCGCATTACTGGAGCGAGCGTGACGTCGGGAAAACAGGAACTTCAAGCCAGAGACAGCGGTCTCCCGCGCACTAACCCTGGATGGCCGAGGGTTAGCCGTGTCGGGCGTTCCGGCAGGTGCTTTTGCCGGAGCCTCGCCTGGGGGAGTTTCTGAGGTGAAAAGCGCGTCTGTGCAACCACGGATCAGCAAGAAGAAGGTGCAGGGTGCTTTGTTGCGTTACCCCGCTTCAGCAGCGTCCGTAAGCGCCAGAAAAGGGAAAGCAGCAGCAAAGGCTGAAGTATACTGGATTGAAAGACCTCCAGTGGATTTCTATTCTTTCGACGAAGATTACCTGCGCCGCCTCGGGGCTCATGATCCTGCCACCGAAGCCCACTTTGTCACTTACTTCAGTGAACGGCTAAGAATCACGTTGCGTGCTCGCGGCATTGATTCGCAGACCATTGAGGACGTGCGCCAGGAAACTTTTTGCCGCGTCTGGGTGGCCATTCAGTCCGGCAGCGTCAATAATGCGCAAGGGTTCGGGGCATATGTGCATGCGGTTTGTAAGAACGTTCTTTCGGAAAGCCGTCGGCTTCAAATTCGCAACCAGCACGATTCGCTGGACGGCACTGACGTTGTCGATCAGCAACTGAGTCTGGAAGAACTGATGCAGCAGAGTGAGAACAGCGCCCTGGTGCGCGCCATTTTGGCTGAGCTTCCTGAAAGGGACCAGCATCTGCTGCAGGCGCGTTTCTTTGAGGAACGCGAAAATGAAGACGTTTGTGGCGATTTTGGTGTGGATCGCGACTATCTTCGGGTCCTGTTTCACCGGGCGATCCAAAAGTTTGGCGAACGTTACAAGAAGAAAATGAACTAGTTGGCCGCTAGTAAAACAGGGGAAAAGACAATGAACGCACGAATGATAAAACACGAGGACGCCGTTAAAGATCTTATGGCGGAGCGCTACCTCTTGGGCGAACTGGACGCGGCCGAGCGCGAAGCCTACGAGGAACACCTTTTCTCCTGCGACGCCTGCTTTGAGCAAGTAAAGGTCGGGACGGAGTTTGTCAGCCACTTGCGCCACATTGGAACGCAAGATCCCCAGGCTCCGCTTGCTCCCGGCTTTATGTCCCACCTTATCGCGAGTGCGCGCCAGCCGCTTACCATTACCATGTTCGGTTTTTTGGTATTCATTGGCGGCTTTGCCGTCCACCAGAGGTCGGAAATTTCTCATCTGAAGGAACCTCGTCTTGAAATACGTTCTGTATTAACGGGGATTGCTCATGGTTCCGGCGAAACCCACGTGATAAAAATTCCGAGAAACTCCGCACTGAGCCTGAACGTGGAATATGCGCCGAAGGGCGAATTTATCTCATATCAGGCACAGATTCTCTCGAGTTCCGGAAAAGCGCTGCATGCAGTCGCGCTCCCGGAAACGCAAGTTGGAACCACAGCTTCAATAGCTGTTCCGGCGGATGCCTTGAAGCCGGCACAGTACTCAGTTGTAGTTTTCGGGCGCAGAAGTGATGGCACGCAAGAGGAAGTAGGCCGCGGCGCTTTTGAATTGCAGTTCACTGATTAACTAGGTTCCGGGCTTCGATGAGCGATATGTCTTCTCTACTTTATCTCTCTGCCTGCGGCACAACTCTTCGCCAAAATTGGCCGTAGTACAATCGGCATATTCGGGCCAAAAAAGACACCTTCGCAACTCATCAGTGTCTATAAGTGTGCCCATGCCCAGTTGTTCATTCAGGTGAAATACAGGGAGAAAAAAATGAAGTGCACGCGCCACCACTCGCAACATCTTTATCAGGCCTCGGCCTATTCAGTTGCGGCCGAATTCGAAAGACCCAAAAAACATAGCCTGTCCCCGCAAGCGTCAGTTGTCCTTGCTGGCCACGGAGGTCATGGATCCGCTCGCGCCTCAGCCTACAACGTTGATGGCCTTATCTCTTTCAAAAATGCTTACTCTGAAGTCGGCGGCAGTTTCGATGACTGTCACGACATGCATACTACACACGCCTGGTCCGTGGTTGAAGGACTGAACGTTGCGGACATGCTCACGGCGGATCGCGTTGTTGCCCGCATGGCCGTCTATCATTCCAGCGCCA
>DASXJO010000749.1:0-8044 GCA_036497385.1 Candidatus Angelobacter sp.
GGCGTTTTCTCCTTCACCTTCACGCCGGTACACCACTCCCTCGCCATATTTGGGGTGTTTCACGCGCTGTCCGGGACGAAAAGACCCGCCACCCGCCGACTTCTCCACCGGAATCTGCGGCCGGTTGAACTTTTTGCCTCGCGAAGCAAAGAAGTCCGCAATGTTGTCAATGGAATTGTACTTGGGACCAGTATAGCCGCCGGTTGACCCCGACCCGCGCAAAGGCGGCGCGGTCCGGGGGCCCCGGGGTTTGGATCCGAACGACGTTACGCTCTGGTCTTCATCTTCATAGCTGTAATGGCGCTCCGCAAACTCGGGGCTCTGATACTGCGAGGCTTGTCGCGCCCGCGACGATGTGCCCAGTTCTTCCAGCAACTGTGGCGGCACTTCCTCCAGAAATCGAGACGGCACTGTGGCGTCCGGCATATCCGTGCCGTAGCGCCGGCGATAGCGCGCATTGCTGAGCACCAGATGGTCCATGGCGCGCGTCATGCCCACATAGCAAAGGCGGCGCTCTTCTTCCATTTGGTCAGGATCGTTAAACGCCCGCGAATGCGGGAACAGTCCTTCTTCCATGCCGACCAGAAAGACCAGCCCAAATTCCAGCCCCTTGGCCGAATGCAGCGTCATCAGCGTGACCGTCCCGCGCGGATCGTATGTATCAACGTCACTTACCAGCGCGGCGTGGTCTAGAAATTCCGCCAGAGTCTCACCACGGTCGCGAGAATCCATAGCGGCATTTACCAATTCGCGCAGGTTGTCGATGCGTGCCAGCGAATCCGGCGTGGCCTCTTCTTCCAGTTGCTTGATGTATCCGGTACGGTCAATCAGAAACTTGAGAATCTCAGGGATCGATGCGGGGCCGCCAGGTGCGCGGAAGCCTTCTACGGCTTCGGTCGATTGTCCATCAGCCGAAGCTTTTGAAGATTCTTCTGAATCTTCGATTGTTGCTTCTTCTTCGTCCGGCTCGTCATTCGCGCCGAAATCAAAACTGATGTTCTCACCCAACTGCGCTGGCTCGAATGAAACATCCGCATCGGATTCTTCGCTCACAGCCGAGGGCGGCTGTGCACCACGACTCTCAACCGCAGCCGAGGGCGGCTGCGCTCCACCTGCGAGCCGATCCGCAAATGTGCCTAGCAGCATGGCCCTGGCATCTTCTATCAGATCTTTGAAAGTCTTTAGTGCCGCGCAGGCCCGCGGCGGCAGCAGCCTGCGGTCGATAGCCTCGCCAATGGCCGACCACAGCGACATCCCGGTTTCAAGTGACAAGCGCTCCAGCGTTTCCACAGTCGATTTGCCGATGCCGCGCGTTGGCGTATTGATAACCCGCAGCAGCGCAATTGAGTCCTGGGGATTATTAATCAGCTTCAGGTAGCTGATCATGTCCTTGATTTCGGCGCGCTCGTAGAAAGAAAAGCCGCCGACAACCTGATAAGGAAGTTGGTAACGCCGCATGGCTTCTTCTATCAATCGCGACTGCGAATTGAGCCGGTACAGCACCGCCACACGCACATCTTCCGTGCCCTCCTCCTTCATTTTCTTCAGATAGCGGGAAATATAGTCGGCGGCGAACAGCGATTCATTTTCCCCATCGGGCGCTTCGTAATAGCCGATGTTGTTGCCGCCCTGGCGCGCCGTCCAAAGCGTTTTGCCTTTGCGCTTGAGATTGTTCGACACCACCGCCGACGCAGCTTCCAGGATCGCCTGCGTGGAACGGTAGTTCTGTTCCAGGCGGATAATACGGGCTTCAGGAAAGTCTTTTTCAAACTCCAGAATGTTGCGGATGTCCGCCCCGCGCCAGGAATAGATGGATTGGTCTTCATCGCCCACCACGCAGACATTGTGCGCCGGACCAGCCAGCAGTTTGATCAACTCATATTGCGGACGGTTCGTGTCCTGGTATTCGTCGATCAGCATGTATTGATAACGGCGTTGGTAACGCTCACGCGTGGCAGCCGACGATTTCAGCAGCCGCACCGTCTCCAGCAGCAGATCGTCAAAATCCAGCGCGTTCGATTTGCGCAGCTCCTTGCGGTACTCCTCAAAAATATTGGCAATCTTTTCCGTGATGGGATCGGCGGATTGCAGGTACAACTCCTGCGGATCAAGCATGTGGTTCTTGGCCCATGAAATCCGTGAGAGCACGGCACTGGGCTTGAGCTGCTTGTCATCCAGACCGAGCCGACGCATCACGCCCTTGACCACGGCTTGCTGGTCAGATTCGTCATAGATGGCAAAATCTTTTTTGTAGCCAGCATTTCCAATCTTTAACTCTTCAATATCGCGGCGCAAAACCCGAACGCAGAAGGAATGAAAAGTGGCAATCAGGGGCTTGCGTAGCGTACGTCCGCCGAGCATGCTGCCCACGCGCTCCGCCATTTCCGCTGAAGCTTTGTTGGTGAATGTGACAGCCAGAATTGAATCCGGTTCAACTCCCTTATTCTCAATAAGATGCACAATGCGGTAGGTAATTACACGAGTCTTGCCGCTGCCCGCGCCAGCCAGAATGAGCAGAGGGCCGTCGACGGCTTCCACCGCTTCGCGCTGCTGGGGATTGAGTTTGGCGTTATCCAGGAAATTAGTCACAGAATATTCAAGTATCGCGTGTTTGAGCTTTTACCGCAAAGGGCACGAAGGAGGAAAACCCAAATCTCACCACGGAGACACGGAGGCACAGAGAAAAATCTAACCACTGATGACTGATCGGAAGAGATCCGTTGATCTGGAAAGGACTCTACCGCGGATCAACGCGGATGATCGCGGATCAGGAAAGAGCAAAATCTTCACCACGGAGACGCGGAGAAAAATCTAACCACTGATTTGCACTGATGACACTGATCGGAAGAGATAAGTTATTACGGTCTTGGCACCGGTTGTCGGCGGAGCCTGTGGCAGTTCGGTTCCAAATCTAAAAGGCCCTTAGCCGGGAAACGACCAAGGGCCTCACCGCCGGTAGACCGCCGCGGCTAATATTCGACATGAGTTTTAATCACGCTCATTTATCGCCGTCATGGCCGTGATCGTGACGATCAAAGTCGAACAGGTCAAACAAGTCCCCAATGGCCGGCATGTTCCGAGGAACGTACAGATTGTCGTCATCATCACCCATGCGCGGATTAGGCAGATTGTCACGGCTGCGAGTGCTGAGCGTGGTATTGAGCATCCAGTTCCGTTCGACGAATTTGACGAACGAAGAATGCTCGTTATAGACGTGGCTGATATGGCCACCAGTCGAGAAAGGAGATACGGCGATCATGGGAATGCGCGGGCCTGTCCCGAAGAAATCAACCGGCTGGATGAAGCCCGAGTCATAGTAGCCGCCGCCCTCGTCCACAGTGACAAAAATCGCGGTTTCAGCCCATTGTTCCGGGTTGCTTTGCGCGAGTTCAACAATGTTCTGGGCGAAGGCCTCAAACAGAGTCCACTTTGAGGAAGCGGGATGGCCATCCATCAGGCCGTCCGGCTTCACATAAGAGACCGCGGGGAGAGTGCCGTTTGTCAGATCGGTGAAAAGATCAGTGACGTCCCGCATATGATCTGCCACCATAGTTGGATAGCTGGCTTCATACTCGAACGGGTTGCAGATATTGCAGTAGCTCCCGTTGAATGGGCTGGTGGTTCCATCGGCATTAAAACCGCCACCATAATATTTCCAGGGAATATTGTTGGCACTTAATACGTCGCCGATGCTCCGTTGTATGGTCTGCGGAACCACGAGACCGGTCTGCACCGCTCCTTTAGGCGTGAAAGCCGGGTTGACGTTGACAGCCTGCCAAAATTGGCCGGGCGCGCACTTCGTCTGTACCGCATAGGGCAGGGCATTCAGATAATTCGTGATTGCGGCGATGCCGGGCTGGTTCACGTCAGAACAATTAAACCATTGCGCGCGACGTGTATAGAGATTGAGCGTTCCAGCTTGTGGATCAGGATTATAGATGTTGGCTGCTGCCGGTGTTGCGGGGTTTCCATGGCCGTCGCTAAAAAACACCTGGTCGGCAAAACCGAGGGGCTGGCTGTCCGGACCGGTGCCGCCCATCACGGGTTGATGATAATTATCGCTCATCGAATATTTGTCCGCGAGCGACTTAAAGACTGGCGCATCGCCGTTCTGCATATTAAAGAAGGCCATGGTCTGCCCGGTGTCATGCGGCGTTCCCGTGGGCGGCGTGCTGTAGGTCGTCGTAATGGCCGACTGCAAATCATGGAGACAACCTGTCGGGTTGCGCCTGGATACGTGCTCCTTGTCAATGGCACAATCCATTTGCTGGACCATCTGGAAGTACTGATGGATGGTGTCGCCCGTGAAGGCATCGAAGGGCATGGTCGGGCCGGTCATTTGGAACGGACCTGGCGGCAGGTTGTTCACGTTAGTGATGCGTGTATCCGGGCCCAGAGTGAAACCTAAACCCGTGCCGCCGGTACCGAACAGGAATTGATCCGCGGGGGGCAGGCCGGGGTCCCCACCTGGGATGCCCAAAACGGCAACATAGGGTGACACCGCGCCAACACCGGCCACATCAGGCGCCGGTAGCGTCGCGTAGAGTTGTTTTTGCGCCAGGTCCGCGCTGGCGAAAAATTTGCCGCCATTGGGCGCGGAGACAATCTTGAATTGATGCGCCTTCGCGAAGTTCGGGCCCGGCGAGCCGTCTTCATTGACGATGCCCTCGGACAATAGGTTCAGCACCTTCTGATGCCGGTCTTTTGGCTCATAAGTGGCGAAAATATGATCGAAGCTACGATTTTCGCCAACGATGATAATGACGTGTTTAATTGGGGTAGCTGTCTTGATGGAGTCGACAGCTTTATCTGGATCGGCCTGGGCCTGGGCCGATGTCCCAAGGCCGAAAACCGAGAAGGCCAGGATGGATGCGCAAGCAATTGTCTTTGCTCGCCATTTTCTTGTATCACTGCGATGCATAGTTTCCTCCGAACATTGGAATCAACATCGCAGAGAGTTTAGGTAGCGACTGTGATCGGCGGGTTGAGAGGGCATATAAATTGCGTGAAATTTGTTGGATTTGTCCGGCGCTTTGACGGCCCGTGATCGTCGGCGACGGCAACTGCGTTCAGTGCCGGAAACATTTCCGTCCGTTGCGCCGGGCTCAGACCCATGCCGTCGGCAGCTTTCACGGGAAATAGAACAATGACCTATTTCGCTATTGATTCGTTAAAGTATGCGAGTTAGGATGCCTATAAGCTGTTCAGAAAATTGGAAAATCATCGCTGATTGACCAGATCGATCAAAGGTTGGGGTTCAGAACCCCACAGTGGGATGAACCTACGCCAAACTGGGATATGGTGGGATACCCAGGGAGGGGGTAGGCGGGGTAAGCTGGTTAGCTGAACAACAATTTCGGATTGCCAAGATCGCCGAGATTGCCAAAGATTGTAAATTGATGCCGCCCAGGCGGATGCAAGAAATGTTCCTTGACAACTTAGCTGCTGGCTTCTGGCTGCTAGCTTCTGGCCAAACGCTTGTGGGGGGTGAGTACCTTTTAAACCTGAAGGGCAGTGGAGACGCAGCATGCTGCGTCTCTACGTTGAAGGCTTCGCAAGCGCTACGGTATACGGTCTGCGAACTTCATTGCGGCTTACGGTTTCGGCGTCGGACTGGGCTGAGCTGCCGGATGCTGGTCTGGCCTCTGTTCCGCAGGCTTCGGCTGCTGCGGACGATCAGCTACCGCCGGGTTTGTTACCGGTGATGCCGGAGCTGCATTTTCGTCATCTTCTACAGGCGGAGGTGGCGGCAGCTCTTTCTCAATCGGCTTGCGTGGGAACATCTGGTCGCGTTGCGCCGCCATATAAACAAATGACGCAACAATCACCGCCATCTGCTTCAAGTCTTCGGGTTGCAGACGGTCATAGACGTCCATATTGGAATGGTGCGTACGCGTGTCATACTCCAGCGGGTCTTGTATGAACTGGAAGCCGGGAATGCCGACCGCGTCGAAAGAAAGATGGTCCGTGCCCCCGGTATTGCGCATGGTCAGCGTGTCCATGCCCAGGTCGTGAAAGGGCTTCATCCAGGCTTCAAAGATCGGTTGCGCTGCGGCGTTTTCCTGCATATAGACGCCGCGAATCTTGCCTGAGCCGTTGTCAATGTTGAAATAAACGGAGACGGTCTTCTGCTCCGGCTTGATGGACATGGGCCCGTTCTCACGGCGGCGGACAGAAGGATCGCCCTTGCGATCAGGGTCTTTTGACTCCGGCCGCGAACCAAAATGGTGCGCCACATACCACTCTGAGCCCAGCAGGCCTTCTTCTTCACCGCTCCACAGGCCGATGCGAATCGTCCGGCGGGACTTGAAGTCCAGCGCTTTCAGGATGCGTACAGCCTCCATCATCACAATGGTGCCAGCGCCATTGTCCGTGGCGCCGGTGCCGGCGTGCCAGGAATCAAGATGCGCGCCCAGCATTACTACTTCATCTTTTTTGTCCGTACCCGGGATTTCCGCGATCGTGTCATTCTGCGTCATGGTTTCCGGGCCGTCATAAAAGTTGTTTTTTACGTTCAGCTCCAGTTCCACATCTTTCTTGGCCGCAAGGATGCGGGCAATGCGCGTCCAGTGCTCTGTAGCCAGCGTGATCTGTGGCGTGCCGACGGTCTGCCCCACTTTATAAGAGCCGCCCTGTTGGACGAACACCGTCCCGCCGCCAAGCGCGCCACGGCTATGGTCGATCACGGCCAAGGGTTTTTCTTCGTCAAAAAATTTGTTGATAGCACGTTGCAGCCGCGCACGCTGGGCGAATTCGCGAAAACGAGCGTCATTCCGCTCACTGGGTATCTGGTAATTCTCAATATCGGCCAATGATTTCTCATTGAGCCGTTCTGAAAGCGGCTCTACTGAAGGCTTTACCTCAGGATCATCGCCATAAAGCACGATCTTACCCGCGAGCTTGCCTTTATATTTCGCCATGTCCTGCGGCGTGCGGATATTCACACGAATAACGCTGCCGCGGACAGTGCCATTCGTTCCTGGCGTCCACGCTTTGCTGTAAGCGATGAACGGCGCTATATCCGGCGAGACCATGCGCACATTCACATACTCATTGGCCCAGCCGCGGCCGAAGGGCTCCCACGGCTCAAGATGCGAATTGACCAGCCCAAACTCCTTCAGTTTGTCGCGGGTCCAATCGTTCGCCTTGCGCATGTTGGGTGAGCCGGTCAGACGCGCGCCAATCTGGTCCATCAATCCGCTGGCTATTTCCATGATCTTGGAGTTATGAAAGCCTTCATAACGGATCTTGCTGATCGCGTCCAGATCGACTTTCTCCTGGGCGCTGCAATTCAATGCGATAGCGAGCGAGAGTACCGCAATAAACGAGATAAGGCGCTTGACGATTGGCATGATTGCTCCTTGATGTGGACCAGAGTGACGGGCAGAGAAGTTTAAATGTACCGCAGGTCGCGGTCAAACGTTGCTTGGTGAAGATTTGTTGAGCAGGCTAGCGAGTGGTTCGCGGCCGTCCCACGCGGATCAGCGCAACGGTAAAACCGCAAATCGCCCCGAGGATGGCCACAGGTAGCGCCGCTTTATATGCCAGCGTCATGTCCGGAGTGCTGTGGCTGGCTGCCCTGAGTGCCAACAAGACAAAGCACAGGAACGCTACGGAGAGAAAAAAAGTAATCACGCCCGAGGCAAGGCCAATCCCGGCGCTCAAAAAGAATTTCTTCATATTGGACCCACAGCTTCCGATAAATCAGCTGTACGTTAGAATAATACCGTGAGTCAGGCAGTCAATGCGCAACTCCGCACCGCGCAGGAGATTATTCGCGATGCGCGAGTCAATCAGTCGCCCAACGGCATCTGCTATACCACCTCGGGCGAGGTGATGCTTCCTTCCGACGATCTGGAGCGGATTATCGGCGCTGTGCCGCGTCCCATCGCTGCTGCGCTGGAGCGGAAGGCTTTCTATTTTGTGCCTCTCACGATCAGCGAAGGTGAGAAGACCCTGATTGCAGAACGCTTTGACGGCGCGCCGCCGGAAGGGGCCATCTGCCATCGCAACATCGACTCCGGCAACTCGCAGTGTGTCTTCA
>DASXJO010000750.1:0-4479 GCA_036497385.1 Candidatus Angelobacter sp.
GCATAAGAAGGATCGGTAAAGATTTCCTGGTAACCGGTGATGGAAGTATTAAAAACGACTTCCCCGTAGCATTCGCCTTTCGCGCCGTGGCCTATGCCGCTGAAGATTCGTCCATCTTCCAGCGCAAGGATAGCCTGCATCGGAACTCCGAGGAGTGGATTTTATAAATTTTATCATCTGCGGGGCTGGTGAGAAAGGGCGCGACTGTGGATAAGCGGGGTGGAATGCACTATTTCTTCAGCCCGACTTTTGGGCCCAGGCAAATGCCCCGTCAGAGGTATATTGAGGCGACGTTTTTGGAGGCGCGGAACCATGAAGAAGCGCAGGAAGGTCGTCGTGTCCGTCGCGATGAGCCTGGATGGCTTCATCGCACGGCCTGACGGTGACGTGGCCTGGCTCGACCGTCCAGGGCCTAAAAGGGACTACGGAATGGGTGAATTCTTCAAGACCATCGACACAATCCTGTGGGGCCGCAAAACATATGACAAGGGAATCGAGATGGGGATGAAGAGCGCCGACTTCGGCCCGAAGACCAAGAACTATCTCTTTTCTCGCGAGCCGCGGAAGTCATTGCTCCCGGGATTTGAGTGGACCGGCAAGGCGGTTAAGCCGTTTGCGCAACAGCTGCGCGCGCAGCCGGGCAAGGATATATGGATGATGGGTGGCGGCGAGCTTATCGCTTCATTTCTGGACGAAGGCGAAATCGACGAGTTCAGGATCCACGTTATTCCCATTCTGATTGGAGAGGGGATTCCGCTGGTCCAGCCCCGTCATCGCTCAATTCCTCTGAAGCTACTCTCCAGCAAGGCGTTTCCGGATGGGGTGGTGGAACTGAATTATCGCGTGATGCGCCATTGATAGAGGATGTCTCCACCACGCCGTGCAGATTGAATTCAGTGCTCCGCGGGAATGGAATAGAATCTATTTCTCATGCCCGATCCCGTCACCACCAATCCGGCAACGACAGAAAAGAATGGGGCCAGTTCCGGCCCTCAGGTCAACGTTTTTGCAGTGTACGGCGTGGAGCCTGAAGTGCAGGCTTATGCCATGGCCAAATATTCGCGGTCGGCTTTGTCGATGAAAGAGTCGCTCAAGGAGATCAGCGAGCAGAAAGCTGAGCAGTTTCTCAACACGTTTTATTTTCAGTACGGCCATCGCTCGATTGCCGATTTGGCACACTTGGCGTTTGCCATTGAGAAGCTGTCGATTCTGGCTGCGATTGTGCTAGTCGATGAGCAGCGCTGGGATGGGCAGGAGCGCTCCACGCGCTACCAGAACTTCAAAAAGAGCGGCTATTTTATTCCAGATTTCGGCGCAGACGCTGCCGCAAGAGCCGAGTATTGCACGACCATTGATTTTCTTTTCGCCGAGTATGAAGCGTTCACGCAGGAGATGCTGCGTTATTACACCGGCAAAACTCCGCGTCCAGCAGAAATGGCGGAAGACCAGTACACGCGAACGCTACGCGCGCGGGCTTTCGATAATTCGCGCTACCTTCTGCCGCTGGCCACAAACACGTCACTGGGCCAGATCGTAAATGCGCGCACCTTGGAAACGCAGATCGCACGGCTGCTCTCGAGCCCCTATGCCGAAGTTCGACATTTGGGCGCGCTGCTGAAAGATGCGGCCCGCGAACCTTCTTATAACGTCCAGACTGAATCCATGCGGGCTCTGGTGGAAGAGATCAAGACGGCAAATCCTGATCTGGGTGCGAGGGCCGAGCAACAGCTGCTGCGGCCGACGCGTGTGGCGCCTACGCTCGTGAAGTACGCCAACGCCAGCGAGTATGAAAGCAAGACGCGGAGTGAACTGGAGCATGCCGCCGCCGAATTAATGGAAGGCGTGCCGCTTGAGGCGTCGCCGCTGGTTGATCTGGTGGAGGACGGGCCACTGGAAGTGGAGATGGCCGCCACGCTGCTGTATTCGGCCTGCCATCACGGGTATCGGCAGGTTACAGAACGGGTGCAGGCGCTTACGGCCAGGCAGCGCAGCGAGATCATCGATCTGGGCATGCGCCATCGCGGGCGGCATGATGAACTTTTGCGGAGCTTCCATGCTGGGCAGCAATTCAAGTTTGACATCCTCATGGACATCGGCGGCTTTCGCGATATGCATCGCCACCGCCGCTGCATCCAGATTGAGCAGGGGTTCACGCGCCATCACGGATATGACACGCCGCCAGACATTAAGGAGGCTGGGCTTGAGTCGCGCTACAAAGCTGCGATTCAGAAAGCGATCCAGGCAACCGACAAGGTCAACGTGAGCGGCACACACACGGAGCTTTACCTGTTGCCCATGGCGTTCCGCAAGCGGACTTTGTTCAAGATGGATTTTGCTGAAGCGCTCTACATTTCCGAGTTGCGCAGCGGAGCGGCGGGACACTTTTCCTACCGGACCGTGGCTTATGCCATGTATGAAGAAGTAGCAAAGAAGCATCCGGCACTGGCAAAATATTTCCGCGTGACGGACGTTCATGAGCCAATCGATCTGTTAAAACGATAGGCCGAATTGGCCAAAGCAATAACGCCCTCGCGGCTAAGCCTTCACGATGAGTGCCGATCCAGGCAAAGCTCAGAAAGCAGCTACTTGGCACAGGAAGGTTTTGCAAGTTTATTCCCTGTAAATATATCGGCCTCTCTGTCCCTTAAATGTCATCTTCAGCCGGAAAAACCGCGAATATCCCTCATGACCAAAGACTTACACACAGAGGTGACCAAAATCACCTTTCATTCGGTCGCTTTACGCTATAAAATTAAGGCAACCCTGAATAGGTTGAACGTGCTCACTCCCCCTCCGGCATACAAATAAGTCATCCTGCCGGGAGCCGCGTAGTCCAAATTTATTATTTTTGGAGAAGGATTCGTCTTGCTAGAGTCGATGCAAAAGATAGCTATTTTGTATGACGCCAGTCAGGCAATCCTGTCTACGTTTGATCTGGATGAGGTATTGAACCGCATTCTCACCATCATTCGTGATTTTTTCCAGTTGCAAAATGGGGCCGTACTTCTGATGGACAAGTCCGGGCAGGAGCTTCAGGTCCGCGCCCATCTTGGCCGCAGCAATCTTGACGTGGGCTACAGGATTCCCAGAGGCACCGGCCTGACCTGGGCATCAGTGGAGATCAAGCGCCCGGTGTACGCTCCCGATGTGAGCAAAGATCCGCGGTACCTGCGAAAGGTGGATGAAACCAAGTCTGAGGTGGCAATCCCTCTGATGGTGCGCGATGACGTGGTTGGCGTGCTGGATTTCCAAAGCGACCAGATTGACTACTTTGATCTGGAAAAAATTGACTTGCTGACGCTGTTTTCCACGCAGGCTTCCATGGCCTTGGAAAATGCCCGGCTCTATTCCGCGGAGCGCCGGCGGACCAAGCAGCTTGAGGCCATTAATGCGGTAGCCAAAAAGACCACGCGCGTGCTGGACCTGGATGAACTGCTGACCGTGGTTTGCCGCCTGTTGATGGATTTGTTTGGCATTGATCACGCTGCCGTCCTGCTGGCGGAAGGCGACAGCCTGCGCGTGCGGGCGCATGAAGGCCGGCTTACCCCGAATCTCAGTATGGGAGAGATGCTTTCTCCCGGAGCTGGCTTGGCTGCACGATCTCTGCTGACTGGAAGAAGCGTGATAGAAAATGACGTCAAGACCGTTGACGGCTACATAGCGGGTTTTGCGGAAACGCAGTCGGAAATGTGCGTGCCGCTGGTGATCTTTGGTGAAAAATTGGGCGTTCTGGCGCTGGATAGCGCCCGGAAAAACGCGTTCGATCACGATGACGTTCAACCTTTGGAATCGGTTGCCGACATTTGCGCGGCCGCCATCCAGAACGCGCACAACTTTGATCGCATGAAGCAGCTTGCCTACGTGGATGGTCTTACGGGAATTCACAACCGGCGTTTTTTCGAGATGCGCATTGTAGAAGAACTGGAGCGCGCCAGCCGCTTCCAGGGGCGTATGTCGGTGATCATGGTGGATATTGACCATTTCAAGAAAATGAATGACGAGTTCGGGCATTTGCTGGGCGATGAAATGTTGCGATCGGTTTCCACCATCCTGAAGCAGCAGCTGCGCAAGATGGATATGGTGTGCCGCTATGGCGGTGACGAATTTGCCATTGTGGTGCCGGAAACAAGTGGCGACAGCGCTGTGCGGGTCGCGGAAAAGCTGCGCCGCCAGGTGGAAACGCATTTTTTTCCCGGAGTGCCGCGCCCTGTTACCATCAGTTGCGGCGTGGCGGACTATCCCGCACATGGCGTGACGCGCGATGAGGTAGTGGCGGCGGCCGATGCCGCGCTGTATCAAGCCAAGCAATTAGGACGCAATAAGGTGGCCTCGGCCGATACAAAGAAAGAGTTTTCCGCCTCCAGATAACAGAATCCAGGGAGATATGAGTAGCACCACAGTCGCGGCCATTTCGGGCAAGATCACTGCCAGGATCGCCAGCATCCATATTGATCCCGCTTGTAATAGCTTCCTCAATGA
>DASXJO010000751.1:0-3562 GCA_036497385.1 Candidatus Angelobacter sp.
CTGAAGCGTCAAATCCGTTCTGATTGAGAATTATCGCCAGGGTATCGGCGATCACGCGCTCGTCATCCACCACCAAGACTCGGGGTTTGGAAGGCTGACCATTCGATGTCAATTTGGGAACTCCTGTAGCGGTAAGATCAGGACCGATTCAATCGACCAAAAACCATTATAACGTGTGACAGCGTCCAGCTGTGTCCTTAACAGAGATGCTGGATTCGGCAAAAAAGAGGGCTGGCTGGAGCCAACTTGTGATCGATTGGCAGCTTCTCACCTGTGGTGTAACCACATGGAGGACATTTACCCTATGCGCTGGACAGCCACGCTTATACTCTTCTTGCTAGTGGCTGTGGCAACAATCTTCGCCCAGAATCCGGCTGGAACCAACAACACCCCGGCAACCGCGCCGCAAACGCAAAATCAGACAGTGCCGAATCCGAATAATGGCACAGCATCGCCCACCATGCGCACATCGCCCGCGGACGTGCCGCAGGGCAACACCGGACAAGCGGTCAATCCTGCCCAGAACGCACCTGCTGCAAACGCAGCCGTGATCGACGAAGTTGGCGCGGGCACGGAAATTCATGCAGCACTGGATACACCTCTTTCCAGCAAGACTTCCAAGCCGGGGGATCGCTTCACCGCAACCGTAAGCGATCCAGTGCGGGCCAACAACGGCGCTGTTGTAATACCAGCGGGCGCACGGGTTGATGGCGAGGTTGCTGAGTCAGAAGATGAAAAGACGCTGGCCGCTCTTAAGGACAAACCCAAGTTGAGCCTGCGCTTCAGGGACGTGGTACTGCCCAGTGGGCAAACGCTGCCGCTTACAGCGACTTTGGTTTCTGTGCACGATAACAGCAGCAAAAATCCCAGAAAAGTCATTGCAGAAGGTCAGAGCGACCAAGGCAAATCTGGCAAAGATTCCAATGCGATTGGAGCGGCAACACGACGAAGTCTTGGCGGACCAATCAAAGGGCTGGCTATTGGCACTCTTTCCGGCGGAGGCTACGTGATAGCTACCAACGGGAAAGACGTGCATCTTCCCGCGCTGGCCGGCATGCTTATCCGTGTGGACCAGCCAGTGAGTTGGAATGGAACCACCGCGCCGATGCCAAGATAGATTCAGTTGAAAGACGAATGCCGTCGCGATAGAGCGGCGGCATTTTTGTGAAAAGACTGATCCTGAACGGCTAGCGTCTTCGCGCTGTTGCCCGTTTTTGTTTTTCGCGACGCAGCCGTGCGGCCTCTCTACGCTTTTTGCGCTGGCGCAAAGCTTTTTTCTGTCGCGTAATTTCCTCTTCAGAGAACATGGTCCCGCGGCAATTCTTCAGGCCGCAATAGCAGGGCGCTTTCTCCTCGACATCTCCATCAAAAAGGTTGTAGTCATAGGTGAGCTCTTCGCCGGCCTCAATGTCGCGCAGGGCCATAATCCAGATTCGGTTGTCGATCTGGTCAGTCTCGCAGTTTGGATCACAAGTATGGTTTACAAAAGCGGCCATGCCGAAGCCGTCAATGATCGTGTCGCCGTCATCCATGGCAAAGAGATAGGTTACTTCAGTATCCGCATACATTCCTTCGCAAGCCTTAGCCGTGAGCCGGGGGCCCGTGTACTCCAGGATGTGAGCGCCCTTCTTTATGGGAGCGGTGGTGTAAACGCCGGCGCCGTGCAAGGAAGAAGATTTAACGATTATGGCCATGAGCGATCGGTCAGATGATAAATGATAACTCGGATGCAAAGACACAAAGATGCGGCGCAGGTGCGCTCGCCGCTTCCGGCAATCAGCCGTCAATTTAGCTTACAACTTACATTGCTTTTGGCTGCCGCTGCACCGCGCGTTGCAATGTCTTATCCAGCGCTGCTTTTGCAGTTTGGTAATCCTGCGGATTTATCTTGCCTTGCAAGCGGTCGGATTCAAGCTGAAACACTTCTTCTTTCATGGCTTCCATTAGCAAGGTAGAACGGTCTTGCGGAATAGCCGGTCCAGCTGTGGCAGCTACATTCTGGTTGGACGTGTAAACAAAAACGCCGCCTGCCGCCAAAAAGAGGGACAGCACACCCAAAAACAGCCACTGACCAGAATGGAGAGGATCGGGTCTTTCATTGGGTACTCCCATACCTCCGCCCGGGCCGCTGGGTTCGCCGCGACGCCCGTTAGCGTTGGGAGCCGAGGCTTGTTCCGGTTCGCGCGGCATCTCGCCCTTACCGGATATCGCGAATGCTACTTTCTGTTTCGGAGTAACGTTCTTTGCGATGAAAAAATTAACGCTCTTGAATTGAGGATTGGATTTTGCCTCATAGACAGCGCTGTCACTGGCCGCGAATTTAATCGAATCAGGCGCTGCCACCATCAATGTTCCTGTGGGCAGATCGGAGCGTGGATCGAGTTCCAGCTTGCCGGAGTAGGGAACCGTATATTGAATATGAAATTGTGTCTGTCCCGGCCGGATGGGAAAGACGAACGCGTATTTATTTTTTTCTCCGGCGGGGATCACTGCTGTCTTCAACTGCGTCTTGCCGGTTTGGACGCTGGATTCAGTAATAGAAGCGCCTTCGGGCAGATAAAATCCCAGCGTCTGCTTTCCAGTGAGAGTCCGGGGCGGAGATGACTGGTTCCCGACCGTATAAAACTCTTCGCCGCTAAGCGTGCCGCCATCTTGAGACGTCTGGATCGCGATGGCATGATCAAGAATGCTGATTTCTTTAATGCTGGAAGCTGCATCAAAAACCCGAACGGCCACGGGTACTCCACCCGGTAAACCCGCCTGTGTGTAAGTGACTCCCTGATGCTGTACCCAGACCAAATAAGGCTGCTGCGCCGGAGGAACGTTAAACGTAAACTCTCCCCTGGCATTGGTCTTTGTCTTGGCTACATCCTCCATACCATTGCCAATTTTCTTGAGCGTAACGTCATCGCCAGCGGAGGGCTTATTGGTGGTGCTGTTCTGCACGACGCCTTTCAGCGTGTCCGCCGCAGCGGTAAGTGAACAGATTAGGAGAAGTGTGAGAGCAACTTGCTTCAATGGGATGGACTCCTTCAGGCTTTCGCAGATTCCAGCATTTCAATTTCGGCCAAGATGCGCGCTGCCTCTGCTTCCAGGCCAACGCGCATGCCGTCATAGTCTGCCTGGGTGAATTTGCCTGATTTGAACTCAAAACTCAGGTCGCGCAGGTTCTCATAGACCACTTCTTTGCGCTCATAGAGGTAAGCGGTCCTGGTCTTGACCACTCCCGTATCGGTATCGCGGCTGGGATAAAAAACATAAATCAGGATGCCGGCCGCGAAGACGCAACATATCATCTTGATGATGTAGTCAAAAATGGCGGGATTCATAGTTCAGTCTCCCGGCGTGCGCGCGCGCGCATGGCTTCAAGGTCGGGAGCAAGATTCATGTCTGCGGCGGCAACGGGCGCAGGACGCATTTTCCAGTTACGTATCAGCACCACAACCAGCATCAGTCCCAAACCAAGGCCGGCAGCGGGCAGGACCCATGCCAGCAGTTCAAAGCCATGGGTTGAAGGCTCCACTACGGCGGTCACGCCCCATTTAGTGCGGAACCAGTTCAG
>DASXJO010000752.1:0-3415 GCA_036497385.1 Candidatus Angelobacter sp.
CCCAAATGGAGGCGGGAAACCCAAAAAGGCCTGCATCCACGCGATCATAGCCGGCCCACCGTTTGGGCCACAGATTGTGTCGAGACACCAAAAATCGGGAAATCGCCGCGATCGCGCGACATCGCCGTCATCGGTGAATCCCACCCGACAGATATATCTCTTCCGATAAAAAATTGTTAGCAGTATCCATCCATAAGTGTGTCTTTGAGCTGCTTAGCCGCTAACTGTTCTAAAGACGCTCAAATTTCAGGAGCCACCCGCGAGTGGCTTTCCATTCAGGAGAAGATCGCATGACGAGGCAGGAGATCAGGAAAAGCATCATTGCATGCGCAGCCGAACTGAAGCACGTTCCTAGTCTTGAGGAACTTCTGAAAATGACGCCGGTCTCGCACCGGCAGATCATCAAGCATTTTGGCGGCTATATCGCCGCCTTACGCGACACAGGTCTCGAACTGAGGTCAACCATCGGACGCGGACATGGCGTGACCCTTGAAAATCTCTTTACTGACTGGGCGGGCGTGGTCCAGAAGCTTAAGAAACTCCCCAGCATGAATGAATACAGTCTGCTTAGCCAATACTCGCCTTATCCGCTCATGCGCCGGTTTGGTAAATGGCGTCTTGTGCCACATGGCCTGAAGCAGTTTGCCGAAAAATCCGGACTGGCGGAAGAGTGGAAGGCCGAGCTTGAGCTTGTGTCGGGGCAACCCGCGGCCTCCGCAAATGGGCTTGTAAAACCGTGCCTCTTATTGCCTGACAGGCTGGTTTATGGGGCGCCTATGTTTCCGGTGCCGATGGCTTACGCGCCGGTGAATGAAATGGGCGTGGTGTTTTTATTTGGATGGATGGCGCCGCAGCTGGGGTATGTGGTGCATTGGCTGCAAAGCGAGTTTCCCGATTGCGAGCTAATGCGCCGCGTAGGAGAAGACAAGTCCCAGCCGCTGAAAGCCGAGCTTGAATATGAAAGCCGCAACTTCCTCAAGCACATGCACGACGTGAAAGGATGCGACATGATTATCTGCTGGCGGCATAACTGGCCGGAGTGTCCGCTGGAGGTTCTGGAGCTGAAGAGTCTATTGCCAAAATTGCTCGATTACCAGACGACGAGCCTTGTGCCATCGGCTGAAAAATCGTGTGATCCAAAAAGCTAAAGCAGCAGCGCGATAAAAACGCTAAATATCTTCTTCCATATAGTCCATTACCGCGTGAAGATTGTTTTCTTCAAGAAAGATATTCGGCAGGCGGACACGACCTTCTTTGTCAAGGCGCTGGGCTGCGGATTCGGCCGTTGGCATATCAACGCGCATTTCCTCATGCAGGAATGGAACCAGTTCGTCGGACTCAACGCGGGCAACGAATGTTCCGCCCGCATTTTGTTCGAACATGATCTGGTAGCTGACCGGTTGGCCATCGAGCTTCATAAGATCCAGTGTGCCGGTGGGCATGCGCGTTTCCTCCAGTGTGCCTAGCAGGGTAATATCATATCGGACGCCATGAGTTTAATGCGGCAATTGCAGCCGTGTAAACTTGATGAAGCAAAAAATTATGTTGTTTACCGGACAGAGAAAAGAGCTGCTCGAATCAGCCCACCCCCTATGGTGGCAGGGCATCGAATGAAATAACCCGGCATGCTGGCGCTTTCCGTTCCCTTAAGCTGTATTCTAAGCATCGCTGGAAATTCGCGTACCTTATCGGGAGAAGGAACGAAATGAAACGTATAGCCATTTTAAGCGCTTTGGCGCTTTGTATCGCTTTATTTGCGCCTGCGGCATCGGCCCAGGGCGGTGACGATAGAAACCACGGAAACTTCGGCGTGTATGCTGATTTTACTCGCCTTCAACCTGCCGACCTCAATATGTTTGGTGTGGGCGCGCGGCTGGGTGTAAACGTTAGAAAGCACGTCGTCTTGGAAGGTGAGATGGCCTATGATTTTGAGCGCAACAAGACCCAGACCATCACCAGCGGAGTCGTTACTAGCACCGTCCGCTCCAATCTGCGGCTGCTCCATGGGCTCTTTGGGCTGAAGATCCAAACCACCGGACCGGTACGCGTTTTTGGATTGCTGAAGGGCGGCTTTGTGAACTTTGGCGTGGGTGGTCCGGTCACCGCCGGCATCATCAATAACCAGATTGGGACGATCGTTGACGGCAACACAAGCGGCGTGTTTTATCCCGGCGGCGGTGTTGAATTCAATGCCGGATGGTTTGGTTTCCGGGTAGAAGCCGGCGACGAGATCATGTTCCTGAACAACGGTCACAGCAACAACTTCCGCGCCACTCTCGGCCCGCAAATCCGGTTCTAACGGCAACTCTTAATTAGCAGAAAAAAAGAAAGCAGCTCTTTCCTGGGGCTGCTTTCTTTTTGGTTTCGCAAGAAAGCCTGAGTCCGCTAATCACTCTCGCGACGGTGTCCCAATCACCGGCCAGCTTCACTGGCCTGTGTTAGATTAGTAAGAGTGTGGGCGCGTAGCTCAGTTGGTAGAGCAACGCCCTTTTAAGGCGTGGGTCGCTGGTTCGAATCCAGCCGCGCTCACCATTGTTTCAAAGGCTTAGTTTCAAAGGCTTACGCCGCGCCGCCGCACCGGCCATCACTTTACATCAGAGACTGTTAATCCTTCATGTTCAATCCAACCGACCCAGAATGCCAGCCTAGCAAACCGTCAACTGATTCCAGCGAATCTTTTCAAGACATTCTTTCGCAGTTTGAGCAAAGCCATTCTCATAAGCCGCAGAACGAAGAAGGCAGCCGCAGGATTGAGGCCACCGTCGTCACACTCACGCCTGATTCCATCCTGCTCGATATCGGCTTCAAGACGGAAGGCATTCTGCCTCTCGCGGCGCTGCGTCCCGGTGAAACTGTGAAACCCGGTGACAAGCTGCTGGTCAGCGTGAAAGGCCGTGATCCTGAAGGATATTACGAAGTTGCTCTCGGCAAGATCTCGCGACCGATTGACTGGCCGTCTCTGGAGCAGGCATTCAATGAGAAAGCGACGATTGTCGGGACGGTGACTGCCGCGATTAAAGGCGGCCTGAGTGTTGATGTGGGCGTTCGCGCTTTTATGCCGGCTTCGCGTAGCGGAGTTCGTGACGCAGCCGAAATGGAGAAGCTCGTCGGACAGGAAATTCGTTGCCGCATCACCAAGCTTGACGTTACTGAAGAGGACGTTGTGGTTGACCGCCGCATTATCACTGAAGAAGAAGAGCGCGCCACAAAAGAGCGCCGGTACTCTGAGATTCAGGAAGGCGAAACCGTGCGCGGGACTGTCCGGAGCCTGGCCGATTACGGCGCTTTCGTCGATATTGGCGGCGTTGATGGCCTGCTGCATGTGGCGGAAATTTCCTGGAGCCGCGTCAACAAGCCTTCTGATCTTCTTTCCGTGGGACAGGAAATTGAAGCGCGTGTTCTAAAAGTGGATCCG
>DASXJO010000753.1:0-4617 GCA_036497385.1 Candidatus Angelobacter sp.
TGTATAAAATCCGGGGACGTTGGTCGTCCCCTGCATGAAGCGGAATGGCGCTTCACCGTACTTGCTCTGGCCAATCTCAAATTCAAACGGATGCTCATGGGCAAACCAGCCTGTAAATCCCGGCTGAAGTTTTTTGCCCAGGTCAGGACGCACATACAGATACGAAGTGCCCGCTCCGCCGCAAAGCCATTTCAGCACGCCGCCGACGGCGAAATCCACATTGAGCGCCTGCACGTCCACCGGAACATTACCCAGTGACTGGAAACAATCCAGCACCACAAGCGCGCCCACGCGGTGCGCTTTTTCCACGATGGCCTTTACGTCCTTGATATAAGAGCTGCGGAACACGACGTGCGAAATGGGGACCAGAAGCGTCTCTTCATCAATTGCATCAATCAGGCGCTCCGTAGGCACATGAACGCCATCATCGGTGCGGACCATATGGACGCGCGCGCCTCGCGAGCGCTGGCCCTCCCAGAAATACATGATCGAAGGAAAATTCATGTCACTATAAACGATCTTGTTGCGCTTGCCGCTGAAATCAAAACAGCTGGCAATGACCGCTTGGCAGCTAGTCACGTTCAGGTGCGGGCTCACCGAACCGGGTGCGGCGTTCATGAGCACGCCAATAGCCTCGCCCACTTCCTGCGCCATCATCCACCATTTTTCTTCCCATGCGCGCAGGCCGCGCGTGGCCCATATGTCGCAATATTCGCGCGCTGAGTCATACACGCCGCGAGGCATTGCGCCCAGCGAGTTGCTGATCATGTAAGTTGTGCGCTCCAGGATGGGAAATTCCGAGCGAAAGCGAAGCAGTGAGTCGGTCATTGTTGGAGTCCTCAGGTGGCGGATAAAAGTGTACAACCCCTGAAGAGATTCTGCACCGGCCCGGGAATGCAAAGCTGCTGCGCGAAACCCGGTCCGGTGCTTAATCCTAATTGCAGAGAGACGAGACCACAGCAGGCGCCAATGCGAAGGTGTGATACACCGTATCCTCGTAGATGTTGACAGTTTCATCGCAACCTACACTCGTACTGCCCAGCGTGACAGAAGCAGTGTGACTTGTCCCGTTACCGGAACCTGTACTCATTGAACTGCCCCAGCTAAAGCTGTTGGTTTTAGAGAGTGTCAGGCCGGCGCCAAACAGGCTGAAGCCCGAAGTGCGAGTGTAGCCGACAGTGTAAGAAGACGATTGGGTGAAGGTCTGGCTAGTCGACTGGGAGTCGTTCTCGGTGAAGCTGATCGTCAAGGGGTTACAGCCGGCGCACTGCGGTCCCTCAAGGGTCTGAGAGTTTACGAAAACGTAGCGATTGGGAGCGACTTGGTCCGGCTGGGTGTTCTGAAGCGCGATCGAAGTCAGCGGATCGGAAGCAAGGATGGCGGCAAAATCGCTGGTCACGCAGCCGCAAGGCGCACTGGTGCAGGCGGGAACGGGATGGGCGCAGATATTGGCCAACCCAGGCAGGCCGCTTACATTGTTCCTGGTTTGCGGTTGCAGAACGCCGATAGGAATCTGGCTGGGGTTCTGCAGGTCAGCCACATTGATGTTGACGATATCCATGGGTTCCGGCTGTCCATTGCTGCCAATCGGCGTGCTCATGCTGTAATTGGCAGTAGTTGTGCTGGTCGGCGTGACCACAACCATGGGGTTAAGCCAGATGAAGAATTGGTCTTGAGTATGGTCTACAGAATTCCCTACGGATCCCAATGCGGCGCCGGCACCATTGGAAGTGCTGAACTGAACTGAGTGCGAATCCTGAGTTGAGGTGGATGCCGAGAAAGAGACGCCCAAACCGTTGCCCGCGAAGCTGCCGCTGACCGAAATAGCGGTTGCGTTCGAGAACGTCTGTGAGATGGAGGATGTAAGAGTGTTGGTAGCTGTATTGGTATATCCGTTGCTGCTTCGGTTTCCCGGCGCGTCATACAGGACAGAAAGAATCTGATAGTTGGGGTAGAGTTCAACATTGAGGTTCGCGGAAATAAAACCAGCTGCCGGAGTTGCCGTGATGAAGTATTGCGTGCCATTGTCGGTGAGATTCACGCTCGTCCCGCCGGTGGGCGGGCAAGACGAACTGGAACCGCTGGCCTGGAAGTAAGCCGTTGATCCTGGAAGAGAGTGGCTGACGCCATTCACGTCTGTGAAGACAAAGCCGCTGAAATCCCACCTGCGATATGACGGACTTATAAAATGGCCGCCCGGAATACACTGGAGCAACCCGCTGGCAACCACATTGTAAGTGAGCGTCCCTGAGCCATTAAGGCTAACGCTTCCACTGGATCCGAACGCGGCACTGCTGAGTGCTACTGTTAGGGTCAGATTAAAAAGCCATTTTGATGCTCGAAGAAAATAACGATTCATTGGATCCTCTCTTGCTGTAAACCAGCTCACCGAAAATTGCCTGAATTCTGGCGCGAGGAGTATATGGCGGAACTCTGCATGCGAAGCCGCGTCGAGAATTAATTTCCTTCCGCACAATCCTGAAATGGAACGAGCGCGTTTCCGCTCCAAAATGGAACTCGAAGGTTTAGGTCTGGTCGTGATGTGAGAGGAGTACTCTAGTCGCCTCCAAAGAGGCATCGGCTTTCTGGGCTCCTGCCAGGTTCTGTCTTCGATTTCTGACGTCAGTGAACTCAAGTTCTTAGTGGGAAGGTTTTATTTCCAATTCTTAAGCCCTTTGCCTCAGTCAGCTCTTGCGATGCTATATTCCATTCCATAACGATGCGCAAAACGCAGGGTCCACGGCGCAAGCTGACGGTTCTATCGCTGGCGGCGGCCACATATTTTATGGTTTCCGGCGGCCCATACGGCGTGGAAGAACTCGTCCAGGACACGGGGTACAAGCTCGCCATCGTCATTCTTTTTATTATTCCGTTGATCTGGAGCCTGCCGACGGGGTTGATGGTGGGCGAGCTTGCTGCCGCACTGCCCGCCGAAGGCGGTTTTTACGTCTGGGTGCGTCGCGCCATGGGACCTTTCTGGGGCTTTCAGGAAGCGTGGCTCTCACTGGTGGCCAGCATCTTTGATATGGCCATTTATCCCACGCTCTTCGTGCTGTATCTGGGAAGGCTATGGCCAGCGGGAGTTGCAGGGCATCGGGGCATAGCCATCGCCGCCGGCATGATCGCAGTGTGCCTAATCTGGAACCTTCTGGGCGCAAAGGCCGTGGGAACCGGATCGGTTCTGCTGGGCGCACTCATGCTCACGCCGTTCGTGATCATTACCGCTTATGCTTTTTTTCGCCATCTCACGCTCGGGCCAACGCCGCCCGCGCACGGCAGCCTTCTTACAGGAATGTTGGTGGCCATGTGGAATTACATGGGATGGGACAACGCATCCACGGTCGCCAATGAAGTCGAGAACCCGCAGAAGACTTATCCCCGGGTGATGGTGCTGGCTCTGGCGGCAATTTTTCTCTCTTATGTTATTCCGGTGCTTGCCGTGTGGCATCTGCATGTGCAGCCTGAGGTTTGGTCCGCCGGGAGCTGGGCCAGCATCGCGTCGATGGTAGTTGGACCATGGCTCGGCGCAGCATTGGTGGGCGCGGCCATGATCAGCGAGTTCGGCACATTCAATTCATTGGTGATGTCCTATTCACGTCTGCCCGTGGCGATGGCGGAAGACGGCCATCTGCCAAAAATCTTTACGCGCAAGCTCAAAGATGGAGCACCGTGGGTGGCCATCATCGTTTTGGGCATCGCATGGGCGGCCTCGTTGGGACTGAGCTTTGACAAGCTCATCATGCTCGATATTCTTCTTTACGGCGCAAGCCTGGTACTGGAATTTTTAGCGCTGATCGTGCTGCGCATTCGCGAACCGCAGCTCCTTCGTCCCTTTCGAGTGCCCGGAGGCATGTTCGGCGCGATTGCTGTTGGCATTGGCCCCACAGCATTGCTGCTGATTGCGTTAATCAAGAATCGGGGAGAGCAACTGGATCTGGGCCGATTAGGCAATGTTAGCCAATTAGGCTTTGGGCTGATTCTGATGGCGTTGGGAGTGGTTTATTACTTTGTGGCGGGAAAGGCGAAACCAGAATTTGCAAGCGGCCCGGAGTCCGAAGCGCAGCTCCCGGATGGAACCGCAAATTCACGGAAATAACGGCCCGTTAGCGTTTTACCGCCCAGGGGCTGGTCCCAGCAAGCCATTCCCCAACTTTACGATTCGGAATTCAGAGTCAGCCTTGTGTCCCCAGTCTTAGCCTGGACAACTGGCGCAAGTTGGCGTATCCCGGTACTCTCCTGCCTTAAACGAGCCAGCATCTCACGTGTAAGTCTCTGAATTTCTCTACTTGTCATTAGAGACCCAGTCTTCATCTTTGTACTCTCGGTTTTCACAATTTCCGGATTGCGGGCGGTGAGCCCGCAATCTGGCTCGGCCGAACCCAATCCTCTCAAAACTTAAAAGCCAACTTAGCCACCCTACCGATGCCGCCATGTAGAGGGCGGAGCGGAGAAATGAGCATGAGTCGTAATCTCAAAAAATTGAGCACTCAAGTGGATACATTGAACATAAAACCGGACGAGTCGAACGTAAAACCAGATCACTCCCTGGATATGGAGATAGGCCGGAGGACCTTTATTAAAGGAGCGGCGGCGGTCAGCGTAACAACCGCACTGGTT
>DASXJO010000754.1:0-3764 GCA_036497385.1 Candidatus Angelobacter sp.
AGATGAAGCCGTGATCACGGCAAAAGACGTGGCATCGATCTACGAAGTTCCACTGGTGTTTGCGCGTGAAGGCGTTGACACGCTGCTACTGCGCTATCTCCGAATGGAATCGAAGCAGCCTGACCTGGCGCGATGGGAAGAGTTGATGCACCGCGTCTACAATCCCAAAGACGAGGTCCATATCGGCATTGTGGGCAAGTATGTGGAGTATGAGGACTCTTACAAGTCGCTCAAGGAAGCTCTGGTGCATGGCGCGGTGGCGCACAACCTGAAGTTAAACCTGACGTGGGTTGAAGCCGAAGGACTCGAAAGCAAAGAGGGCAATCGCGATTACGAGACCCAGCTTGAAGGCTTTGACGGCATCCTGGTACCGGGCGGTTTTGGCAAGCGCGGGATCGAGGGGATGCTGAACGGCATCCGTTATGCTCGCGAGAAAAAAGTTCCCTACTTTGGCATTTGCTTGGGCATGCAGACGGCCTGCATTGAGTTTGCTCGCAACGTGTGCGGGCTGGAAGAAGCGAATTCCAGCGAGTTTGATCCGGCTACGGCGCACCGCATTATTTATAAGTTGCGTGAGTTGACCGGCATTGATGAATTGGGCGGCACCATGAGGCTGGGCGCATGGACCTGCAAACTGGAGCCAAACAGCCAAGCTGCCAAGGCCTATGGCACAACTGAGATCAGTGAACGCCATCGCCATCGCTACGAGTTCAACCGCGAGTATGAAGCGGTGTTGACCGGCGGCGGCTTGCGCATCACCGGCGCCACGCCCGACGGAACGTACGTAGAGATCGTCGAGATCCCCGATCATCCGTACTTCCTGGGCTGCCAGTTCCATCCCGAATTCAAATCCAAACCGCTGGAGCCGCATCCGCTGTTTAGCGCGTTTGTAAAAGCCAGCTATGAAAATGGCCAACAACGCCGCGACGCCAAGAGCACAGAAGATGTAGAAATGTTCCTGAGGCCGGAGAGGATCGTCAGAAGATAGTGGTTGATATACAGTGAGTGACCGGATTTGGTAATTGAGTAATTTGGTAAATTGGTAATCGAAGGGCGAAAGCTTTTCGGGTTTTGCAGTTCAATTACTCATCTACCAAATTACCCAATTACCAATTTAGTTTGAACCGATGTCTGCCAAAGTCCCATTCAACATTGACGGTGTCGATCTCGGCGGAAGGCTCTTCCTCATCGCCGGTCCATGCGTTATTGAAAGCGAAACTCACGCGCTGAAGATGGCAGACAAAATCAGTGCCATCGCGCGCAAGCTGCAAATTCCTTACATTTTCAAGGCGTCCTATGACAAGGCGAACCGCTCGTCGCTGCACAGTTTTCGCGGACCTGGGCTTGAAGAAGGGCTGCGGATCCTGGAGCGCGTAAAGAAAGAAGCCGGCGTTCCAGTGCTGACGGACGTCCATGAAGCCAAGGACGTGCCTGCCGTGGCAGAAGCAGTGGACGTGGTGCAGATTCCCGCTTTCCTGTGCCGGCAGACCGACATACTGGTGGCGGCCGCTAAATATGCGAAGTCCATCAACATTAAGAAGGGCCAGTTTGTGTCGCCGTGGGACATGCGCCATGCCGTGGAGAAGGTCCGGGCATCAGGAAACGACAATATTGTTCTCACAGAACGTGGCAGCTCGTTCGGCTACAACAACCTGGTGGTTGACATGCGTTCCCTGGCGATCATGCGGCAGTTTGCGCCGGTGGTATTTGACGCCACTCATTCGGTACAGCTGCCTTCATCAGGCGCGGGCGGCAAGGCCGTTTCCGGAGGACAGCCGGAATATATTCCGCTATTAGCCCGAGCAGCGGTGGCAGCCGGCGTGGATGGCATATTCATGGAAGTGCATGACAATCCGGCAGAGGCGAAGTCTGACGGCGCAAACGCCCTGCCGCTGAGCGAGTTGGAAGGTGTGTTGAATGAGCTGCTGGCAATCCGCCGCGCTCTGAAGTGATCTTCCGCAAAAATCGGTCGAGCGCAGCCAACTTAAATTTACGACTAGTGCGGAACGCCCATCTTTAGCGCATCGGCTGGCCGGATTCCGCTTTAGCTGTGCCCGGTTTGTCCGCGCTTGCTGCGTCTTTATCGTGCGATGCACTCTGCCGCGCCAGAAAATCAATCAAATTTTGCAATTCGGCATCTGACAGGCGCAGGTTAGGCATATTTATGCCGTTGTATTTCTTATAAAGCGCTACTGCAATGGGATCTTTTGCGGCAATCAGCTTCTCTGGGGTTGAGATGAAATGCTCAAGCCAGCTGTGGTCGCGCACATTGGTTACACCCAGCAAATCCGGGCCGATTTTATCGCCATGGCCAATGGTGTGGCATGCGGCGCAGTGTGTGGTAAAGGTGTAGCGGCCATTGTCGCTGATGTCAATTGCCGGCGCCTGCTCATAATTTGTCTTGGCATCGATTGCCTGCGCATGGCTCCAGTTGCTGAGCCAATTTCCAATCATGTTCGCCAGGAACCGCGCATTGTCAGTAGCCGAGTTGCGCATCCACTGGCCAGTAGGTTCATTGCCGATCATCACGCTGGGGGTGTGGCCGTCGCGATCATTTGGATCGGGCTCGGTATAAAGACCCAGCTTTTTGCTGACGAGATCAATATCGGCTTTCTTGCCCGTGAGAAAAGTCCATCCTGGTCCGATGTGATATTTTTCCTTATAGGCCTTGAGAACTTTGGGAGTGTCATGCGTGGGATCAATGCTAATGGAGTAAAAGAAAATATCTTTTCCCACTCGATCACCAAGCATCTTTTGTACCTGCGCCAGTCGCGCAGTCTCCAAGGGGCATGCATCCTGGCAAGAGGTATAGATGAGGTCAATAACAACGCTCTTGCCCTTGATTACATCATCGTAAAAATGGACCTTGACGCCATCCTGCGTGGTGAGAACCACATTGGGAAAATAGTTGGCGCCCCAGCGGGCGTTGTCTGCCGCCGCGGGGGTTGGACCTGCTGCTAAATAAAGAATTGCGGTAAGAAAAATGGCGGCCACTGTTGCGAAGCCCGCCTGGCCTGTCCGTCGCATGATTGCTGCTCCTTGCCTGTCCCTAGACTGCTTTTTATCCGGAATTAAAAATGAGGCTTGGCGGCCCGCATCTTGCGCTGCGGACCGCCAATCTCAGTCTTTGTTACACCCGTCCGATTAGAACGCGGTCGGGGCTATGTCATCAGGAGCGACGAAGCTTACGCCCTGAGGAGTCGGGATCGGTGTCGGCAGCGGACGCAGGAACGGCGCGCCACCGTTATCGATTTCCCAACGAACCAGCATGGCATTGTCCTCGTGGACTGTGTTATGGCAGTGCTCCATGAACATGCCGCCCCAATCGCGGAACTGCATGGTCAGGGTCACGCTTCCACCCGGACGCAGACGATACACGTCCTTGCGGCCCTTTTCCCAGGCCGGAACGTTAGCAGCGCTACCGTTGCGGGCCAGGATCTGGCCTTCTTCAAAGTGGATGTGGATTGGGTGATCCCAGCCACCGCCACCGTTTTGCAGGGTCCAGACCTCACGCGTACCGTAACCCGGAGCCGCGGAGATACGACCCCAACTGGCATTCAGCATCGGGCCATTATCGGTCTTCACGCCCCATGGTCCCTTCTGTCCGCCCGCGCCCGTGGTAAAGGCCGCAGGATCACTCGCAGAAAGTGGCTGTGAAGCGCCGCTACCGAACTGGAACGTGCGCGTTCTTGAAACCGGAATGCTCGACAAGTCGGGATTCGGAATCATCACGGCAGGCACCTGGCTAACGTCAGGCTGGGACG
>DASXJO010000755.1:0-2209 GCA_036497385.1 Candidatus Angelobacter sp.
GGCAATGATCTCAAGGGAACAATCGTCGGCAATGTCTTGCACTTCGTTGCGACCGACAATCGGGGTAACACTACTGAGGTAGATGCACGTTTCGTGGGAGACAAGGTGACCGGACACATGTCCACTACGTTTTCGAACGCACCGAAGGAACACATGAAGCACAGTTTCTCCGGCTATGCTTTGAAAGAGCGGCCTGCCGGCCCTGCCAGGACGATCGAGTTTAAGCCGGCAGAATTCCACAGTCGCTTTTCGGCGGACATCACCCCTATCGAGACGATCTGGCCGGGCGACACGATCCACACGCAAACGATCGACTCAGGCGGCGTAGACGAGCATGGGTTGACGAGAGCCTTGTACGGCAACCCCCAAACGGGGCCATTCTATGTGGGTGAGGCCGAAAGGGGCGATGTGCTCGCAGTGCACATCAAGCACCTTCGGTTAAATCGTGACTATGCCGACAGCCTCGATGCGTGGGGTGGACCCCAAGGCTGAGACAGCCAGTTAACCCACTGCTTGCGATTCGATGATAAATCCTTTCGGCCAATTCGTCCAGAGTATATGATGCCCTTGTCGGCGAAGCGGAGACGGGCAATGCTGGCGAGCACCCCGATCGAGGAATAGCCGGCCGGAACTCATCGCGGACGATGGGCAGGGCATGTCTCTTTCCGGCTTGTCCTATACCCTGGCAGCGGCCCGACCGGAAAGCGGGACACGCCCCAGGGGTAAAAAGAAGTGATGACATATCGGACCGATAGATTCCGACATGCCTGAAAAAACGCATCCTGAGGGCGCCCTCATTTTTCATACGGCCACCGGTTGTTGGGAGACAGCGATCAATAAGGAATTCTCGAACGCCACCGGCGACCGATAGCTCAGGGACGAGTGCAACCGCTTTTGGTTGTAGACCTTTTCCAGAAACTCGCCAACGGATGCGCGGGCGTGTGCCAGATTGCGGTATTCGGTTCGGTACACCTCCTCGTATTTCAAAGTTTTCATGAAGCTCTCACAAGCCGCGTTGTCCCAGGGATTCGCCTTGCGGCTCATGCTGATTTCAATCGCATAATCCTTGAGCAATTGCGTATATTCGTGGCTGGCGTACTGCACTCCGCGGTCGGAGTGGTGCACCAGGCCGGGCAGCACGGTCCGATCCCCCAAGGCCATGCGTAGTGCGTTCAACGTGAGCGAATTGTCCAATCCCCGGTCCAGGCACCATCCGATGACACGTCGGGAATACGCATCCAGAACCACCGCCAGGTAGACGAACTCCTCTTCCAGCCGGATGTAGGTGATATCCGCCACCCAGAGCTGATCGATGCCGGTCAGGGTCATGGAGGCGGCCCGGTTGGGATAAATTCTCAATCCATGGGCGGAGTCGGTCGTCGGCACCATGAACCCGCGCTTGGTAACGCATAGGAGATTGTCTTCCCGCATGATCCGTTGAACCCGTTTGCGGTTGACATCCCATTTGCGCGCCTTCAATTCCTCGGTGATTCGCCGGCTTCCATAGCAGGGCCACTCCACTGCGATCTTCTGCATCTCGTTCCGCAGATCCATGTCCATCGCCGCCGGCTTCTCCGGATCCAAAAAACGATAGTATCCGGATCGGACGAAACCGGCGATCCCACACATTTGCAGAACGCTCATTCTGGTCCCGGTCTTCACTTCTTCTTGGACCTGTTCGTAGAAGGTGCGCCGTAGTTCAGAGCCCGCAGCAGGCGCTGCTCCTCGACATGCTGCAAGGCTCTTTTTAAAAAATCGATCTCGATGGTCTGTTGGCCGATCTTGCGTTCCAGCTCGGCCACCTTACTCTCTTCGGCGCGCTTCTTTCCCGCGCCGTTGAACGCACGCTCCCCATGCTCCTGCAATTCCCGACGCCACCGGTGCAGGTCGCTGGGATGCACCTCCAACGCGCGGGCCACCTCGGCCGTGCTCTGTCCACTGTTGATGCGGCGCACCGCCGTTTGCTTGAACTCTTTGGTGAATTTCCTGCGAGCCTTCATCTTTCAGTTTTCCCCTTTTAATGATTTTCAGGGGTTAACTGGCTGTCTCAAAAATGGGGTCCACTCCAACTCTGGAAGACGAGATCTTCACCTTGGCCCAACACTACCGGGACCGGGGCGACGCAGAGAACAA
Organism: Candidatus Angelobacter sp.; assembly: GCA_036497385.1. GTDB lineage: Bacteria > Acidobacteriota > Terriglobia > Terriglobales > Acidobacteriaceae > Angelobacter. The sequence continues at coordinate 2,134 of DASXJO010000755.1, forward strand.
CTTTGACGAGTTGAAAAACCAGTGGGGCTGGCTGGGCTTCACCACGCACGATCACGCGCGCAGCGAGATGATGACC
>DASXJO010000756.1:0-8422 GCA_036497385.1 Candidatus Angelobacter sp.
ATTAACCCATGGCACTGCCCAGTTCTTAGGGGAGGCGGTTCCGTTCAGCGCGCATCCCTTATACTGTAATGCTCTTATGTCGTCGTCCGCAGGTCCGGAGACAGCCAGAAAATTTCGGTTCAAGCTTCTTCCCACGCTCAAGCGCGGTGAGATGTGGCGGTACTTCGGCCCGGCGTTTGTGGCCAGCGTCGCATATATAGATCCGGGAAATTTCGCCAGCAACTTTGAAGGCGGAGCCCGGTTCGGCTACACGCTGCTTTGGGTGCTGCTGTGGTCGAACGCCATGGCCATTCTGATCCAATATCTTTCGGCGAAATTGGGTATCGCCACCGGAAAGACCCTGCCACAAAACTGCCGTGCATATTTTTCTCCCAAGATCAATTTTGGATTGTGGGTAGCCGCAGAACTGGCCGCTCTGGCCACTGACCTCGCCGAATTTCTGGGCGCGGCGCTTGGGTTTTACCTGCTTCTGCACATTCCGCTGTTTCCTGCCGCGCTGCTCACTGCCGTTGTCGTTTTCCTGATGCTCGCGGTGGAGCTCTACGGCTTCCGCCGCCTGGAACAGCTGATCATGGTTTTCGTCTTCGCCATTGCTGCATGCTATGCGTTTGAACTGTTCCTGGTACATCCCGACTGGGGGGCCGTCGCTCATGGCGTCCTGGTGCCAAAGATCAATTCAGAAAGCATCTATATTGCCGTGAGTATGCTGGGCGCTACGGTGATGCCCCACGTGATTTATCTGCACTCGGCCCTGGTGCAACACCGGGTGAAAGAAGACGCGCTCAGCGACCATCCTGAGAAATGGCTGCTCACCATGCGGCACCTCCGTTATGAGTTGTGGGATGTGCTGGCGGCGATGAACGGCGCGTGGCTGATTAATTCCGCCATGATCGTGATGGCTGCGGCGGTCTTCTACAACAAGGGAGTAGATTTCACCTTCGACGAAGCGCATCTCACGCTGCATCCTCTGTTGCCTGCAGTCTCAGGGACGGCGTTCGCGCTGGCGCTGCTGTTTTCCGGACTGTCATCGTCTACGGTCGGCACCATGGCCGGCCAGGTGATCATTGAAGGATTTTTAGACATTAAATTCAGCGTGTTTCTGCGCCGGCTTTTGACGATCATTCCGGCACTCGTGGTGATCGCGCTGCGTCTCGACGCTCTTAAAATTTTGTTACTATCACAGGTTGTGCTTAGCTTTGCGATTCCATTTGCTCTGGTGCCGCTGGTCCTGCTGACCCGCTCCAAGGCCGTGATGTCTGACCTGGTAAATAGCCGGCGAACAAACTACATGGCATACCTGGTCACAACAATTATTGTTGGGCTGAATCTTCTGCTGATTTACCGGATGGTGGGCGGCAATTTCTAGCGGGCCTGATTGGCGCAGGATGGTGGAACGTTTGCCGGTGGAAATGAATCTAATAAAAAGGTGAACTCATGAATAGTTTCGGCAGCCGCTCAAAATTGCGCGCCGGCAATCAGGAATACGAAATCTACCGTCTGGACGCGCTGGAACAGCATAATTGCGCCCCGCAGCGTCTCCCCTTCTCTTTGAAAATCCTTCTGGAAAATCTTTTGCGTACGGAAAATGGCCGCAGCGTCACTGCTGACGACGTCCGCTTTCTTGCCGGCTGGAAGCCGCAGGCCGTGCCCGACAAAGAGATCGCATTCACGCCTGCTCGCGTGCTCATGCAGGATTTTACCGGCGTTCCAGCTATCGTGGATCTGGGCGCGATGCGCGATGCCATGAAGAAGATGGGCGGCGATCCCACGCTGATCAATCCCCTGCAACCGGCTGAGTTGGTGATCGATCATTCGGTGCAGGTGGATGAATTCGCCACCATCGGCGCTTTCGCGGTCAACGCGCAGCTTGAGTTTGAGCGCAACAAAGTGCGTTACGCTTTTCTGCGCTGGGGACAATCGGCATTCAGGAATTTCGAAGTCGTGCCGCCAGACATGGGAATTGTCCACCAGGTAAATCTGGAATATCTGGCGCGTGTGGTCTTCTCTGAAAAGCGTGACGGCGTAACCGTGGCGTATCCGGACACGCTGGTGGGAACAGACTCTCACACTACAATGATTAACGGCCTCGGCGTGCTGGGCTGGGGCGTTGGCGGCATTGAAGCCGAGGCCGCCATGCTGGGCCAGCCAGTTTCCATGCTGCTGCCGCAGGTTGTGGGATTCAAACTCAAAGGACAGCTGCGCGAAGGTTCTACCGCCACCGATCTGGTGCTCACAGTGACGGAAATGCTGCGCAAGACCGGTGTGGTAGGGAAATTTGTGGAGTTCTTTGGCCCCGGCTTGTCGTCGTTGCCGTTAGCCGATCGCGCAACGATTGCCAATATGGCGCCCGAATATGGCGCGACTTGCGGCATCTTCCCCGTGGACGAAACAACGCTGGGTTATCTGCGCACCACTGGCCGTCCGCCGGAGCAAATTGCGCTGGTGGAAACTTATTGCAAAGAGCAGGGATTGTTCCACACCGCGCAAAGTCCTGACGCGGAGTATTCGCAGATCGTGCAACTTGATCTAAGCACCGTGGAACCCAGCGTCGCTGGGCCAAGGCGTCCGCAGGACCGCGTTCTGCTCTCCAAGACCAAGGAATCGTTTGAAGCGGCGCTGCCGACATTGATAGGCCCGCGCCCCGCGCAGCCCGCGCGCAAAGTGGCTCCGCAGCAGGTAGAGCGGTTTGAAGGTGAAGGCGGCACACCAGTAGCTCTGGCGGAGGACCCGAATGCCCCAGCCGCGCATAAAGACGTTGGGGAAAATGCTTTTGAGTACCTGCACGATGGCTCAGTAGTGATTGCCGCCATTACAAGCTGCACCAACACGTCGAATCCATCAGTGATGATGGCTGCCGGACTGCTGGCCAAGAAAGCCGTGGAGAAAGGGCTGAAGCGCAAACCCTGGGTAAAGACTTCCCTGGCTCCGGGCTCGCGTGTAGTTACCGAGTACTACCGCAACGCCGGGCTCATTCCCTATCTGGAAAAGCTTGGCTTCCACGTTGTGGGCTATGGCTGCACCACGTGCATCGGAAATTCCGGCCCGCTGCCGCAGGACGTTTCCTATGCCATCACGGAAAAGCAGCTGGTCGCTGTATCCGTGCTTTCCGGCAATCGCAACTTTGAAGGCCGAATAAATTCTGAGGTCCGGGCAAACTATCTGATGTCACCGCCGCTGGTGGTGGCCTACGCGCTTGCCGGACGTATTGATCTTGATCTCACCAATGATTCTATCGGTGAAGGCACGGGAGGCCAGCCGGTTTATCTGCGCGATATCTGGCCTACACAACAAGAAGTGCAAGACGCCGTAAGCCACTCCATCAATTCCGGCATGTTCACCAGTAATTACCAGACCATTTTTGAGGGCGATCAGGAATGGAAGCGGCTGGCGGTTCCCGAAGGCGAGACGTACGCCTGGGACAACGACTCTACTTACATCAAGCGCGCTCCGTACTTTGACGATATGCCTGCTCGTCCCGCCCCGATAGAAGAAATTAAAGGCGCACGCGTGCTGGCGAAATTGGGCAACAGCGTAACCACTGACCACATTTCACCTGCCGGATCAATCAAAGCTAACAGCCCGGCAGGAAAATATCTTCAGGAGCATGGCGTGCCGCCCAGCGACTTCAACTCTTATGGATCGCGCCGCGGCAACCATGAAGTAATGGTGCGTGGCACGTTTGCCAACGTCCGCCTGCGCAACCAGCTTGCGCCCGGCTCGGAAGGCGGCATTACCAAGCATTTTCCCAGCGGCGAGATCATGTCGATCTTTGATGCCTCCGTAAAATACATTGCCGATGGCGTCCCGACGATTGTGCTGGCAGGCAAGGAATACGGGTCGGGCTCGTCGCGGGACTGGGCAGCAAAAGGGCCGCTTCTGCTGGGCATTCGCGCGGTGATTGCCGAAAGCTACGAGCGGATACACCGCTCAAATCTGGTAGGCATGGGCATTCTGCCGCTGCAGTTCCTTGCGGAAGAGAATGCAGAATCTCTGGGACTGCAAGGCGATGAGATTTACGAGATTGTTGGCTTGCCGGCTCTGCTGGCCAGCAGGTTCGCGAATGGAAAACAGGTCCAGGTGAAGGCGACCTGCGCGGATGGAACCATAAGTGAATTCAGCGCGCTGGTGCGGATCGATACGCCGCAGGAAATTCTCTATTACGAGCACGGTGGCATCTTGCAATACGTGTTGCGGCAGTTGCTGGCGAACAAACCTGCGCCCGCGATGGTAGGATAAAAACCTTTCGCCGCAGAATGCAGATAGAGCGCAGATCAGGTCTCGGCCGCTAAGATCTTAGCCGCGAATCACGCGAAGGGCGCGAATCAGGGCGCGTAGGAAACGAACTAGCTTTTATCCGATTCTTTGTTTGCCTCTGACAATATCTCCCACAGCGCCTTGCCGCAATCAATGATCTGCTTGCGGCCGCATTTAGGGCATTGATATTCGCGCATGTCGCGGCCGGTGAACGTGGTCCTTTCGATCTGGTGCATCTCAATCGCGCAGTCTGGACAAACAGTGTCAGCCATAGCTCTAAGTTTAGAATATGCCTGGATTGATTCGTCCCGGCATGGCTGACGAATCCGCGCCAAATGCTATATCCTCACTGGTCTGGTTCCTCAGCATTTCTGGTACAACTTTATCTATGAAAGTTCTGGTGATTGGCGGTGGAGGCAGGGAGCACGCGCTGGTGTGGAAGCTGCGCCAGTCGCCGCGTGTGTCGGAGGTATATTGCCTGCCCGGGAATGGCGGCATTTGTGAAGAAGCCACCTGCATGCCCGGCGATCCCAAGAGCCTAGCCAGCCTGCTTTCAGTCGCACACCAGATCCAACCGGATTTAACCGTGGTAGGGCCGGAGATCTCGCTTTCAATCGGCGTAGTAGATGAGTTCACGCGGCGCGGCTTGAGGATTTTTGGTCCAACCCAGCGGGCCGCTCGCCTGGAGACGAGCAAGAGTTTTGCCAAAGAATTCATGCAGCGGCACCAGGTACCAACCGCGCATTATGCCGTCTGCACTTCAGAAGAAGAACTGCGCAAGTCTCTGGGACTGTTTTCCACGCCCGTGGTCGTTAAGGCTGATGGGCTGGCCGCAGGCAAAGGCGTGGTGATTGCCGCCACCAAAGAAGAGGCAGCCAATGCGGGCATTTCCATGTTCAATGGCCGGCTGCTGGGAACACCCGTGGCCAATGTGGTGCTGGAAGAATTTTTGGAAGGCGAAGAAGTCTCGTTTCTGGTGCTGAGTGATGGCGAACGCATGGCCGCGCTGGTGCCGGCACAAGACCACAAGCGCATTGGCGATGGCGACAAGGGCGCTAATACCGGTGGCATGGGAGCTTACTCCACCAGTTCGCTGCTGGATGAAGGCATGACCGAATGGCTGATGAACCATATTGCGCGGCCTGTGATCGCCGGGATGAAATCAGAGGGCGCGGAATATCGCGGCATTTTGTATTGCGGCCTCATGATGACGGCGCGCGGGCCCATGGTGCTGGAGTTCAATTGCCGCTTTGGCGATCCGGAAACTCAGGCAGTGCTGATGCGGCTGGATAGCGACCTGCTCGACGCGATTGAAGCCGCCGTGGAAGGCCGCGTGAGTCCCGGCGAATTCAAGTGGTCAAGCGAAGCTTCGTGTTGCGTGGTCGTCGCTTCCGGCGGATATCCGGGAAGCTTTATGACGGGCAAACAGATTTCCGGTCTGGACCGCGCGAGTACCCTGAGCAATGTAAAAGTTTTCCACGCCGGCACCAGCAAGCGCGATGGCGTTTTCTATACCAGCGGCGGACGCGTGCTGGGGGTGACGGCGCGTGCGCCGCGCCTGGAAGATGCGATCTCACGCGCGTATGAAGCTGTGCGGCTGATCAGCTTTGAAGAAATGTATTACCGCAAGGATATCGGCGCGCGAGCATTGCGAGCGCCGAAATAAACTCAAACAGGAAAAACAACTTTATGGCAGAGAGCCCTCTTGTATCGATTGTGATGGGGTCGGATTCCGACCTGGAGATTATGAATGAAGCAGCCAAGGCGCTGGATGACTTTGGCATTGCCTATGAAATCGACGTGACGTCGGCGCATCGGTCGCCGGCACGAACATCAGAATACGCGCGCAATGCAGCCGGGCGCGGCGTTAAGGTAATCATCGCCGGAGCAGGCGGCGCGGCGCATCTGGCAGGCGTGATTGCCGCCGAAACCACGTTGCCGGTTATCGGCGTGCCTATTCCGTCCACACCACTCAATGGCCTGGATTCATTGCTTGCGATTGTGCAGATGCCGGCGGGCATTCCCGTTGCGACCACGGCGATCGGCAAACCGGGCGCGACGAACGCGGGAATTCTGGCTGCGCAGATCATCGGGCTAAGCAATACCACGGTGGCCGGCAAGCTGAAAGAGATGAAAGGCAAGCTGGTGAAGAGCGTGGAAGAGAAGTCAAACAAGTTGCAGCAGATGAGGAAGCGCTAGGCGGCGCTTTCATGCCGACGTTCTCTGCTATCGCGATTATCCCTGCACGGCTGGCCTCTACGCGGTTGCCACGCAAGGTGCTGCGCGAAATTGCCGGACAGCCGATGATTGCGCGGGTGTATGAAGCGGCGAAACAGTCTCCGCTGTTGCGCGACGTAATCATTGCCACTGATTCAGAAGAGGTGATGCAGTTTGCGCAAGCACGGGGATGGAAGGCGCAGATGACGTCGGATAAACATCGCAGCGGCACGGACCGCGTGTATGAAGTAGCGCAACGCATTCCCGCCGACGTATATGTAAATATTCAGGGCGACGAGCCTCTGGCGCGGCATGAACATCTGGACGCTTTGTTGCAGCCCATGCACGATCCCAAGGTGATGGTTTCTACCATCAAGACGCCGTGCCCGCCGCAGGACGTTGATAATCCGAACGTGGTGAAAGTGGTGACCGACTTGAATGGGCGCGCGCTGTACTTTTCCCGCTCGACTATTCCCTTCGACCGTGACAAGACAGGCGGCATCAGCTACTTCAAGCATCTCGGCTTTTATGCTTATCGCAGGGCCGCGCTGGATAGGTTCTGCAATTTACCAGAGTCGAAACTGGAAGCGGCGGAGCGGCTGGAGCAATTGCGCTTCTTAGATAACGGCATTGATATTTACGTGGCGGAGACGCCGTTCAATACGGTCGGCGTGGATACAGAAGAAGATTTGCGTCGAGTGGAAGAGATGGTGAGAGCGGGCGGCAGGTAGACTAGGTAGCCAGGCTCGGGCGATGGTTTTTGGCCCAGGCTTCTGCCGCGGCGATGCGTTTCGAAATCGGCGGGTGGGAATGGAAGAGCAACTCCACCAGCCGCGAAGGATGGCTTTCACTCAGGTTCTGGCGCGCCAGCTTTTCCATGGCGCTGATGTAAGGCGTAACGTCAGAAACGCTCTTCCAGCAGTAAAGATCGGCCTGGCGCTCGGTAAAGCGGGAATAGGCGTTGAGCGCCGGCATCAGCAGCAATGAGAGTCCGCTGGCTACCAGTGCAAGCAGCGGCAGGTTGGCAAAATCCGCCAGATGCTGGAACATGTGCTGTTCGTCAATGGCGTAGCGCAACACGTAATTGGCCGCCCAGAAGCCCGCCAGAGTGACCAGGGCCTGGACCACAATCATCTTCACCATGTGGCCGTGCACGTGATGCCCAAGTTCGTGGGCCAGTACTGCTTCAATTTCGTCGTCGCTGTAGTTTTGCAAAAGCGTGTCCGCCAGGATGATGCGGCGGGTATTTCCCAGTCCAGTCAGCGCCGCATTGGCTTTCTTGCTCTTCTCTGAGAGCTTCCATTCGTACACGCCGCGCACGCGCGTGCCCGCACGCTCTCCCAGCCGCATGAGGCGGGCTTTCAGTTCGTCATTCTGTAAAGGAGCAAATTTGTAAAACAGCGGGAACAGGACCACGGGCGCAATCTGCGCGAAAAAGACGAACAAGCCCATGAAGATGAGCCAGCCGATGATCCACCAGTACTGCGGTGACGTCCTGATAAGCGCATAGACAATCTCCGCCAGCACGGTTGCCATCACCAATCCCAGCACCCAGCCTTTAAATTCGTCTTTGAGCCAGGAGAAGACCCGCTGGTTGGAAAGGTTGAAGCGGTGTTCCAGGCGGAATCCGTAGAAATCCAGGGCAAAGCCAAGCGCCTTGCTGATGAGGCTGAGAAACATTACATAGAAAAACAAATCTAGCCAATAGTGATCGCGGCCCATGCGGGTCGCCATGCCGCTGAGCGTTTTGGTCCAACCGGTGGCCAGCAGCACGATCAGGAAACCGAAACTGACGGCCAAGTCGCCAAGTTCCAGCCAGCGGTGGGCGCGATTATATTCGCGCGCTTCTGGAGTGTCCGGATGCAGGTTGGCCTCTGTGATGGTCATGGCTTCTCCTGATTGAACTCAAGAGCGATGAAGCTGGCAGATGTCTTGGCCTTGTTAATGAGCG
>DASXJO010000757.1:0-2498 GCA_036497385.1 Candidatus Angelobacter sp.
CGTTGCTCCAGCTCAGTGTTTGTTTCTTTCAGCGCGCGGGCAGACTCGTCAATCTTGGTGCGGCTGGACTCAAGTTCCCCAGCCATAGTATTGAATGAAGAAACCAGCTCTCCCAGTTCGTCGGCGGCCGAAACCTCAACCCGGTGCCCTAAATGCCCCAGCGATATTTCCCGTGTCGCCACTGCCAGTGCTTCCACCGGACGCGTAACTAGCTTGGCGACAAAGAGCGAAGACCATGTAGCCACAAACAGAACGAGCACAGTGAGCATCGTTAGCAGCAGCATGTAGAGCCCGCGAATGCGCTTTGCCTCATGGCCCAGAGTTTCATAGTCGTGCTGGTCCTGGTTGATCTGTTCCAGTGTTGGAGTGAAATCTTTCGGCAGCGGCAGGCCAATTAGAATCGCACCGGATTTACCCGCCGGCGCCGTGGCCACCAGGTATTCTGTATTCTGGAATTCCCATTTTTCCGGCGACTGCTGGAGCTTTTTCAGGTCGGGGAGAGATTGACGCAACGTCGGCCATGGACGCGGCAGGTTCCAACTCGCCACGGCAGTATCATCGCGGAGTGCCATGGCAAAGCCGTTTTGCAGCGTGTTCTGGTGGCGGCGAAATTCATGCAGCACGCCGCTGTAGTTGGCCGTCTCAAAAGCATGCTGAATTTCCGGTGATTCGGCAATGTCCATGGCGGTATGGCTGGCGCTGTCTCCTGTTGAAGCGGTGAGCAGAGCGGCCACGCGGCCTGAGCCTTGATGCAATGCGTTTACGGGACTGGAAAACCACTTGTCGATCGACCGGTTCATCAGGCCATAAGAAAACATAAACATCACAATCGCAGGCGCAAACGACAGCACCAGAGCGCCCACCATCATACGCGTGCGGAACCGTGAACCCAGCACGCCCAGCCGCCGCTCGGCATAGAGCTTGAGCAAGTTGCGGAACAGAACAAAAGTGAGCACTACCAGCAGCAGAAAAACCAAGGCTGAAAGCGCCACCAGCCCGAGCGTCTGCCCGGCGGAATCAGGCCGCAATTGTTTCAGGTTAAATGCCTGTTGGGAGAAGACGACCCCGAAAAGCAGCACAATGCCCAGCGCCAGCGGGATCAACAGGGCGCGCCGCTGCGTCAAGGGAAGGGAACGGTTGCTTTTATCCGGTTTCTGTTCGGACACAAGACAGCTCTCGCGTATTTAGAGAATCCGCGCGAGTCCTGCGACTCATTATAAGCTGGCTTCTGAAATCCCCAACCCGACCTAAATCCCAGAACATCTTTATACGCTGCGGGGTGAGGGAACCCTATTGCAACAATTCCGCCTGTTTCGTTAAAGGCCATAGCGATCCCTCGCTATGGCTCGGGATTTTAGAAAAAAGTCCTCATTCCCCCGTATCGATCTGCGCCCGCTGCAGTCGGTCAGAGAAATCGATATAACACGATTTCCATTGCGTATAGAAGTCTATCGCGCCCAGACCGCCTTCGCGATGTCCATTGCCAGTCGCCTTGGTCCCGCCGAAAGGCAGATGTACTTCCGCGCCGATGGTTGGGGCATTCACATATGTGATGCCGGCATAAATATCGCGCATGGCGCGGAAAGCCTTGTTGACGTCGCGCGTGTACACCGATGACGAGAGACCATAAGGCACGCCATTCGCGATCTCGATTGCCTTGTCGAAATTATCCACCGGGATCAGGCTGAGCACGGGCCCAAAGATTTCCTCCTGGGCCACGCGCATTTTTTCATTCACGTCAGTGAAGATCGTGGGCTCAAAGAACCAGCCATAAGCATGGTCCGTGGTATTCAGGGCCTTGCCGCCGGCTTCCAGTTTTGCGCCTTCATTTTTGCCAATTTGGACGTACTTCTCCGTGGTCGCCACCTGCTGTTCATTGATTTGTGGGCCCATCTCCACGCTTTCGTCCTGGCCATTGCCCACTTTGAGCCGCTGTGCGCGATAGATCAACCTATCCGCAAACTGGCGATACACGCCTTTTTGCACGATGACGCGGCTCGCAGCAGTGCACCGTTGGCCTGTAGTGCCAAACGCGCCCCACAGAACGCCTTCAATGGCCAAATCAAGGTTCGCATCGTCCAGAACAATGATGGCGTTCTTGCCGCCCATTTCCAGCGAGCACGGCTTAAAACCACGCGCAGCAGTTTCACCCACAATGCGCCCCACTTCGCTGGATCCCGTAAACGAAATTGCCTGCACGTTCGGGTGCTCGGCAATCGGCGCGCCGACTTCCGGCCCAAAACCCGTCACCACGTTGACCACGCCCTTGGGTAAGCCAGCATCGGTGAGAGCTTTGAGGAGGTTCAGCGTTGAAAGCGGCGTATCTTCAGCGGGCTTGATCACGCAGGTGTTGCCGCAGACTAGCGCAGGCAGCAGCTTCCATGACGGGATCGCCATGGGAAAATTCCACGGCGCGATCATGCCGACGACGCCCAAAGGGACGCGAATGGCCATGGCGAACTTGTTCGGCAGTTCAGATGGAACAGTGGCGCCGAAAA
>DASXJO010000758.1:0-3322 GCA_036497385.1 Candidatus Angelobacter sp.
CGCGCAGCGTGTCGCCGAATTTCTGAGTACGCAGGCGAAAATTGAAGCCGTTCATTATCCCGGCCTGCCTTCACATCCCGGACACAAAATCGCCGCCGCACAAATGTCCGGCTTCGGCGGCATGATGTCTATCCAGGTAAAGGGCGGACAGCCCGAGGCTTTTAAGCTAATCTCGGGCCTTAAGCTCTTCAGCCATGCAACGAGTCTCGGCAGCACCCACAGTTTGATCGAGCACCGCGCATCCGTTGAAGGCGCAAATACCCGCAGCCCCGCCAATCTCTTGCGCTTGTCCATTGGACTGGAACATCCCGATGATTTGATTGACGATTTAGAGCAGGCTCTGCGTTTTTAATCCCGAGCGTAGCGAGCGAACCCTATTGCCAGAATGTATATCAGGAAAACTTTGGCCGCAGATTCCGCAGATCAGAATTTTTTTGCCGCGAATTTCGCGAAGCACCACGAATGAGGCAAAACCAACAAAATGATCCGATTCGTGCCTTTCGCGTTGATTCGCGGCTAAGCTCGGTTTTATCTGCGCTCATCAGCGAAAATCTGCGGCTAAACTCGTACTTGTATGTTCGCTCTGTCGCCCGCCTCCGCCGCAAACAGTGCAGCGGACGTAAATCCCATCGGTCCAGCAATCAGATTGCGTGGAAACTCGGCCTGCGCCGTGTTGTACTTCCGCACGCACTCGTTGTAGTGCTGCCGCGCAAATGCAATCCGGTTCTCCGTGGACGTGATCTGTTCCTGCAATAGCAAAAACTGCTGTGACGCCTTCAGTGCCGGATATCGCTCTGCCGTGACAAATAGATTGCCCACGGCTCCGGTAAGCGCCATCTCAGCCATCGCGCGCGTCCCCAGCGACGCTCCTCCTGCCGCCGATACCGCCTCAGCCCGTGCGCGCGTTACTGCTTCCAGAGTCTCGCGTTCGTGCGTCATGTAGCCCTTGACGGCTTCTACAAGATTCGGAACCAAGTCATGCCGCCGCGTGAGCTGCACGTCAATATCCGACCACCCGCTCTGCACGGCGTTCCGCATTTTGATTAGACCGTTATAGGTCTTGAGCAGCAAAAACAACAACAGGGCGGCAATGGCCGCAATGGCGATGAACGCATAAGAAATATCCAAGGCCGCTCCTTTTCAGCTTTCGTATGGCTGAAGGATGGAAGCATTTTACGGTAAACAGACCCAATTGCCGCAGATTGCCGCGAATTTCGCGAATCAATACGAATCGAGATAAGAAAAAGCGCGAGGCCGACTTGCGCGCCGAGCGCTCTGCAACAGGAGCACGTAATTCTACTGGCTTCCCCAGACGCCGGAGCGGTTCGGAGCGAAGCGACAGAAACCAAGACTAATTCGCGGCTAGTTTTGCTCTCCGAAAATCTGCGGCTCAAAATGAGTGTTCTAGTCTCCCGCCGGCCCCAGAATCGGCTGCTGTTTCCGATGTGCGCCGCGCCACCGTGCTGCGCGCAAACGTATGCGGTCCATATAGAGATAAATTACGGGAGTGGTAAAGAGCGTCAGGGCCTGGCTTACAATCAGCCCGCCCACAATCGCTATGCCCAGCGGACGCCGCAGTTCTGATCCTGTGCCGCCGCCCAGCGCCAGCGGCAGTCCGCCCAGCAATGCCGCCATGGTCGTCATCATAATAGGACGGAAGCGCAAAAGGGCCGCCTGATAGATTGCATCTTCCGGACTCTTTCCCTCCACCCGCGTCGCGTTCACGGCAAAATCGATCATCAAAATGGCATTCTTCTTCACAATGCCGATCAGCAAGATAATGCCAATCAAGGCAATCACGTTCAGGTCATTGCCGGTAAGCATGATTGCCAGAATCGCGCCCACGCCTGCTGAAGGAAGTGTCGAGAGAATCGTGATGGGATGAATCACGCTCTCGTACAGCATACCCAGCACAATATAGACGGTGATCAATGCAGTCAAAATCAGCAGCGGTTGGCTTTGCGCCGAGTCTTTGAACGCGGCAGCCGTTCCCTGGAACCCGCCATGCACGCTGGCCGGAACTCCCAGGTCGCGCATGGCGGTTTCCACCACTTTTGCGGCGTTGCCCAAAGGTACGTTCGGCGCCAGGTTGAATGAGAGCGTTACAGCCGGATAAAAGCCCTGATGGTTGACCTGCAACGCTGTATTTGAAGGCTGGTATCGCGTGAAAGACGCCAGCGGCACTTCAACTCCCGTCGACGACTTCACGTAAGTGTTCTTAAGCGCGTCAGTTCCCGGCAGCAGCTTGGGATCCACTTCCATTACCACGTGATACTGGTTCAACTGCCGATACATGGTTGAAACCTGTGCCTGCCCAAACGACGCATACAGCGCCGCATCTACCTGCGCCGGTGTGATGCCCAGCCGTGAAGCCGTGTCGCGATCGATACTAACTTCAGCCGCCAGTCCTTTATCCTGCTGGTCAGAATTCACGTCGCGCAGTTCTGGCAATGAACGCAGTTTGGCCAGGATTCGCGGCACCCAGAAATTCAGGTCCTGTAAATCTTCCGACTGGATGGTGTATTGAAATTGCGCATTGCTCTGTCGTCCGCCAATGTTCAGGTCCTGCGTTGCAGTGAGAAATAGTGTTGCGCCTGGCACCACCGCCAACTTGGGGCGCAGCCGGTTGATGATTTGGTCCGCTGTCGCCTTGCGCTCGTTGGGCGGCTTAAGCACAATGAACATGCGGCCGCTGTTTGAACTTCCCTGGCCGCCGGAAAAACCCGCAACATTGTTTACCGCCGGATCTTTCAGCACAATCTGCACATACTGCTGCATCTTGGCCAGCATGGCAGGAAATGAAATATCCTGCGCTGCCACCACCGACCCATTAAGCCGTCCCGTATCTTGCTGCGGGAAAAATCCTTTCGGCGCAATCACGTACAAATAAATGCTCAAGGCTGCGGTGCCAATCGTCACCAGCAACGTTAGCGGCTGATGTCGCAGCACCACGCCCAGACTATTGCGATAAACCTTTAGCATCCAGTCAAACGCGTGTTCGCTGGCGCGATAGATACGGCCATGTTTCGTCTCGCCCTCAGGCCGTAGAAACTTCGCACACAGCATTGGCGTCACGGTGAGCGAAATCACCAGTGACATGGCGATGGCCGTGCTCAGCACCACGGCGAACTCGCGGAAGAGCCGCCCGACAAGCCCCTGCATCAGCAGGATTGGAATGAACACCGCGATGAGAGACGTGCTCATCGAGAGCACGGTAAAGCCGATCTCGCGCGCGCCGCGAAACGCTGCCTGCACCGGCCCCAGGCCCTGTTCCATATAACGCGTTATGTCTTCCAGCACCACAATCGCGTCGTCCACCACA
>DASXJO010000759.1:0-4650 GCA_036497385.1 Candidatus Angelobacter sp.
CGCTGGACGCCGATGCCGCTTTATCGTTGGAGCAACCTACGCCAGCGAGTGAAAACACCAGAATGCACGCACCACCTATTCGTAGACACGAGATCACGCCTGCGCTCCTTGCCGCACAGATTCCCAAAACCACGTCCTTCATTGTACGAGGTGATTAGAGGGACCCGCCATCTTCCCTGTCTTTTTCCTTGCGCTTTTCAGCGCGCTTACGGCGCTGCCTGGGGTGGACCAGCCACACAAGTCCAATGCTGCCAATATAGAGAATGACCATGGGGGCAGCGTAGATCGTGAGGTTCATGATGTCAGTAGTCGGGCTGAGAATGGCTGCCATGGTAACGCAGACCAGCACCGCTCCACGAATATGCTTGAAGAGGAACCGGGCATTCACCACGCCCATCAACCCAGCAAAGCCGAGCACAATGGGCATCTCAAAGATGATGGCGAGACCGAGGATGATGGTGAGGAACAGTTTGGTATATGCGTCTATGGTGATGCTGGCCCGGAAAGCTCCGCCATAGCTATGGATGAGAAAGTCGAGCGCAACGGGGAAGATGACCTTGTAGCCAAAGTAGCCTCCAGCCAGAAAAAGCCCGACGGAGAGTAGAAGAAAGGGCACAACAAAGCGCTTCTCATGGCGGTAAAGGCCGGGCGAGATAAAGCTCCAAACCTGATACAAGACGACTGGAGAAGCCAAAAAAATGCCGCCCATCAAGCCCACCTTCAAGTAAAGATTGAAGGGATCAGTAGGGCTGAGGTAGGTCAGATGCGGATCCATGTTGTATCTCTTAAAGACATCAACAATGGGCTTTTCGACGAAAGGATAGATTTTGTCCTGGGCAAAATACCAGCAAATGCCAAAGCCTACGGCGATGGCGGCAACGGAACGGATGATGCATTTGCGCAGTTCTTCCAAATGCTGGAAGAGGCTCATTGAGCCCGCCTGCCGCAATTCCCGCTCAATTTCTTTATGTTCGGGTTCTGCCACTAGATCAGACATCGGTATCCTGCGCGACGGTGTTCTTCATGCGCTCACTCAGGCGGTTGAGTGCGCCCTGAATGGAGAGGTCTTCATCGGCCGAGATCTTGGCGATCTCCGGCTCCAGGTGTTTGCGGGGATCCGCTTCATCAAGCTCAAGTTTTCGGATTTCGTCATGAATCTGGCCCTGGAATTCATTGCTGGCCCTTTTGAACTCTGCCATGAATTTACCCCAGGTGCGGGCGAGTTCCGGTAACTTCTTGGGCCCAAACAAGATGAGCGCCAAAAGCATGATGAAAAAAATCTCGCCAGAAAAACCGAAATCCATAGTGTTATCGCTTAATAATACCGCAGCTTTTCTTAAAAATGCCGCGATTTTTCATTAACTTTTCCAATTGAAAATGTTCCGCAGCGTTGCGCCGCAAACGAGCATCTCACAGAGGTACGGAAATTTGTGCATTACCGTGGTTTCAGAGTAGCAGCACCAACGCCTCATTATACGGGACGAAATGCATGTAAGCTCGTGATGCGGTGAGTGTTATACTAACCTTAGTTTCTGCAATTTGATGAGGCTTAGCGGCCGAGGGATTTTTCATGTCTCGTGGAACAAACCGTTCTCTTTTCTTCGTTCTCCTAATCATTATCACGTGCGGCTTTCTGGGATCCGCCGCGTTCAGCCAGAGAGGCAATTCTGCTGCTGTAGGCGCTTCAGACAATGATGTCCGCGACGGCCTGAAGCAGTTTTCAGAAGTCTATAACCTGGTGGAACAGAATTACGCGGAGCCGGTAAATCCCGATAAGGCGATTTACAACGGCGCCATCCCCGGCATGTTGCACGTGCTGGATCCGCACTCAAATTTCTTTGATCCCAAGTCATATTCGCTGCTGCGCGAAGAGCAGAGCGGCAAATATTACGGCGTTGGCATGCAGATTGCCCCGCGCAACAACAAGATCATCGTAGTGGCGCCGTTCGCGGGAACGCCCGCATACAAAGCTGGGCTGCGTCCGGGCGACGTGATTATTGCCGTGGATGCCAAAGCCACGGACAACATGAGCGTGAGCGATGTGGCCGATCTGCTGAAAGGCCCCAAAGGCACCAACGTACACATTTCAATCCTGCGCGAAGCCGCTGAGAAACCGCTTGAGTTCAACGTGATCCGCGACGAGATTCCGCGCAACAGCGTTGACCTGAAGTTCCTAGTGCGGCCAGGCATCGGTTACATGCACGTAACGGCCTTCAATGAAACCACAGAGCAGGAAGTGGAAGACGCGCTGCAAGGCTTTGGCGATCTGAAAGGGCTGATCCTTGATCTTCGCGGCAATCCTGGCGGACTGCTGAATGAAGGGGTGGGTGTCGCCGACAAATTCCTGAAGAAGGGCCAGGTCATCGTCTCGCATCACGGCCGCAGTTCACCGGAAAAAATGTACAAGGCGGCGCACGGGAACGGCGGAAAAGATTATCCGCTGGTAGTACTGGTGAACCGTGGCACGGCTTCCGCGGCGGAGATTGTTTCCGGCGCAATCCAGGACCATGACCGTGGATTGATTGTGGGCGAAGTTACGTTCGGCAAAGGACTGGTACAGACCGTGTATCCGTTGTCTGAAAATACCGGCCTGGCGCTGACCACGGCCAAGTATTACACACCCAGCGGTCGCCTGATTCAACGCGATTACAACGGCGTTTCTCTTTACGATTATTATTACGCCCGCGAACAGGAAGATAATCCGAACAACAACGCCAATACGAACAGCACTACGCCTTCCCACGAAGTGAAATTGACGGACAGCGGGCGCACCATGTTTGGCGGCGGCGGCATCACCCCGGACGTAAAAGTGAAGCCGTTCAAGACCACGCACTTTGAAGATTCCCTGCTGGTGAAATATGCGTTCTTCAATTTCGCCAAGCATTACCTGGCCAATCGCCACATCGATAAGAACTTTGAAGTCACAGACGCTGTGATGCAGGAGTTCCGCAAATTCCTGGAATCCCAGAAAATCCCATTCACTGAAGCTGACCTGAATGAAGGCTCGGACTACATCAAGTCCAGCATCAAGACGGAACTCTTCATCTCAGAGTTTGGACAGGAAGAAGGGCTGCGAGTTCGCGCGGAAAACGATCCTCAAGTCATCGCGGCGCTTAACCAGCTGCCCAAGGCCAAAGAGCTGGCGGAAAACGCCAGAAAGATTGTGGCCCAGCGCGCAGCCGCCCAGCAGCAAAACCCCCGATAAGAACTTTCTAACCGGAACCAAGGCCCGCCAGCAAAACTGGCGGGCTTTCACTTTGCAACCATGTTCTCATTAGAAAAATTCTTTCCGTATTACGCGGAGCTAAGTACTTTTAGTGGTCTAGTCAGCAGCAACTCTGTTTACTGATTAGTACATCCCAGCAGGTGAGTTGTTACGCAACTCGGAGTAAGTCCATGAAAGCTCTTCAAGTTATTGCGTTTTTCCTGTTCGCTTCCCTCACCTGTTTTAGCCAAAGCTTTTCAACTAAAAGTTATCCAGTTGGAGCTGGACCAGCGCAACTCATTGCCGCGGACTTTAACGGCGACCACATTCCCGATATTGCAACAGTGAACACAAGCGCCAACACTGTTTCTATTTTGATTAACAATGGCGATGGCACTTTCCGCCCGCACCTGGATTTCGCCACCGGCCCTGGGCCTAATGGCCTGGCCGCGGTGGATTGGAACAAGGATGGAAAGATGGATCTGGTGGTCTCCAACGGTGGAGCAGCGAAAGCCTCAAACAGCGTTTCTATCCTGCTGGGCAATGGGGACGGCACGTTCCAGCCGCACCATGAAATTATCGGAGCGCTCCACGCAAACTCCATTGCGGTAGGCGACTTCAATGGTGACGGTAATCCGGACATCGCGACTTCCAGCAATTCTCCGGTGAACGCTGTGCTTGTGACTTTGGGAAATGGCAGAGGCGGAATGCTGGGGCTGTTTCAGGACACGGGCAATATTGGAATTAATCCCAGGCCGCCCAATGACAATGCTTTTCTGCTTACGAAAATCGTCCGGGCCGACTTCAATCACGATGGCAAGGACGATCTTTACTACATCGAGTGCTGCAACACGTTTGTGATTGTGCAGCAAGGCGCATTCGGTGTGCTGGTGAGTAATGGTGATGGCTCATTCAGCGACCATCCGATCAGCGGGCCCATCGTTCCGCCAACAGACCTGATTGCGGTGGACATTAACCAGGACGGCCTGACAGACGCGATCATGCCGTTTAACGGCTGCCATGAACCGTGCATAGGGGTCAGCGTATTCATCAACAAGAGCGATGGCACGTTTGTCGGCGGCGCCGGATTTCCAGTGGATGTGGAGAACCCAGGATTTCTTGTAGGAGGCGCGGCGTTCGATGTGGATGGCGACGGCCACAAGGATTTTGTGCTTGTAGGCAACGATGCCAATGATCCCGCATTTAATCCCGATCATATGAACCTGATTATCCAGAAACAGAATACGGATGGAACGTTCGCGAGCCCGCCACAATTCGCGGGTGGTCCTTCTCAATTGGTCACAGTGACTTTGAACGCGCCGGTTGTGGAGAATCCTTCCGTTGCGGTCGCCGATTTCAACCACGACGGCAAACCTGATCTAGCCATGGTGAGCAAGTTCGGTGGGCCGGTGTTTGTGGTTCTCAACACAACTCCACCCACCGGG
>DASXJO010000760.1:0-3307 GCA_036497385.1 Candidatus Angelobacter sp.
AGGTTGATACTCCTCTTTCTTGCCATAAGCGCCTGCGGCCTCGGCCATGGAGCTGAGAAACTCATAAACCACATTCAAATTGTGATACAGCTTGAAGCTGGCCAGCACTCCACCGCGGCTGGTCTGGACATCGCTAACCAGGCCAGGAACCGCGTTGGCGATGTTCTTCTGCAATGAATCCGCCACTTGCTGCATCTGTTGTTTTTCCTGCGAGTCAGTCTTCCATTTTTCAATCCGCAGCTTTCCAAGATTGACGTTGGCTGAACTGGTGGCTTTTTGGATTTGCAGGAGAATAGTATTCAGATCAGTTTGCGGCGTGTCTTGCGCCGGCTGAGGCATGGGCGCTTGCTGCCCCATGGCGCCCAATCCGAGGCAAGTTATCAGGATTACAATTACCGCTCTCGCAGATTTCATGGGGGAACACTCCTGCAAATACTCAGATGTGAATCGCCAACCGTAGGGTTACTTCCTGAAAGCGCCTTTTAGCTGCCATTGCACCCGCACCCAGGGCCAATGCAACTTAATAGAATACACAAAACCACGAGGTTGTTGGCCAGCTGCCCCATCCTGAGCGGGCTTTGCCCCCTTTGGCCCGCCGAGGCTTCAACATCCCACCGCAGGTTAAGAATTGTTACCCCTCTGTGGTGGCCGAATCCGCCGCCCGTTCCTGACATCTAACTAATTAACCAAATAGTTAATATTGTAAGGAAAGATTGAGATCAGGAGGAGGCCATGAAAAAAGGTCTAAACACATTCTTATCTGCGATCCTGGCTTTGGGAACTACGGGATTGGCATTCGCCACTTCCGTTGACCAGCCTTCGCAGCAGATCACAAACACCGCCGACGCTCGGCTTGAACAGCGGCTTTCCAAGGAAGTCCGCCATGAACTAAACATGATTCCGCAGTTTACGGTTTTCGATAATCTCGCTTACCGTGTAGATGGCGGAACGGTTACTCTGTTCGGGCAGGTACGGGACGGAATCGTAAAAGATTCAGCCGAAGCCCGCGTGAAGCACCTGGAAGGCGTGGAGCGCGTGGATAACCAGATTGAGATACTTCCGGCGTCATTCAATGACGATCGCATTCGGCGCCAAGTGGCGCGAGCCGTATTCAACGATCCACGGCTGTTCAATTATGCGATCCAGCCCACGCCGCCGATACACATTATCGTGAAGAACGGTCATGTGAACCTGGAAGGCGTAGTAAGAACCCAGGCGGAAAAAGATGATGCTTTTATCCGCGCGAATGGTGTTTCCGGGGTTTTCTCCGTGCAGAACAATCTGCAGGTGGAACAACCGAAGAAGGGCTAAAGCCAGATTAAGCAATTGATTTACAGGGACGCAGCTTGCGGCGTCCCTTTTTTTGCGCGGCTAGCAGCAACAGTCGCAGCTTACGATTTGTAAATTGTTATTGTTCCCGCCGGTCCACTATGAGTTTGAAGCGCAAAAAGAACTGGGATCTCTTTCGAGACCCCAGTTTTACTTTGCCGGGAGTTAATGACTATTTGTCGTCTTTGCCCCGATCGTGATTGCTGTCGTCACCATCCTTGGGCGGTTGTTCATCATCGCCATTGCTGATGGCCACGATGTTTTTTGAGCTATGCAAGCGAACGCTGCCGATACCGCGCGTGTCGCCCCTATCATCGTTTGGTCTGGGAGTGTGATAACCGGTAAAGGTCATCACGCCGTCATGCTCGCCCATCCGAACAAATGACGGGCCATAGATGCGGCCGTTGAACCATCCCAGAGAATCGCCAACTACAGGGCGGTTCGCCGGAATTGTTACGTCCGTGCCGTTCACATTCACTGTGAGCGGAATGGTGGATGCGAGAGGATTCTGGATGCTATTGATGACTGTCCAATTCCGCAGGTCAGTGGATTGCGCAAAACCCAGGAAGTGGAAAGCGTCAGAGTCTCCATCGAGACAGTTTCCACCGGAGAAAATCAGTCCCCAGGTGCCGTCTCCAAATTGCATCAGCGTGCCGCGCGGGCCAAAGTAGCGAATGTCCGTGGGACCAACGCCGGTAATGTCATTCAGGCCGTTGATTGGTCCAAGATCGGTGAAATTGATTCCATCTTCGGTCGAAGCCATGCGCGGAATGGAGATGTCATGGCTGGCAGCCGGTTCATTGAAGGCGACTGGCTTACCGCACTGCTGAGCAAGAGGCAATGCTGTAGGACCAGTTTTGTCGCCATTCAGGATTTTTTGCAGGTACAGAATGGTCTTGGGTGAAGAGCCCGGAACTTCGGCGATGATGCCATCCGGATTCAACAAGCCTACTGTACGTGCGGCGGCAAAATCCACTGTGGCCGGAACCGGATTCAGTGGCGCACCCGGTTCTGGAAACAGTTCGTGGACTACCAGGCCGCTGACATCAACCTGGCCCGCGCGACGATCAAGGTTGTACAAGAAGCGATGACCATTGACCGTCATGGCATAAGGATGGCCAAGGCCGGCTTCGCTCGCCAAGTCAACGTTGTCGCTGGCTGGGCAAATGCCGTTGTTTAATTCCAGAACTTCCTGCGTGAATTGCCAGGTCTGGCCAAAATCATTGGAAGTTGCCGACACAATGGCTTCATTGTCATTGCGCGGACGGTAATCGAAAAAGCCATGCATTTCTTTGCCCGAATTTGTTACGAAGGCAAAGTAATAAGGTGACATCCGCTGCGTACCCGGATTCGGCTGCGGAACACCATTGATGCAATATCCCGCGGACGGAGCAGCATTGCTGGCGCCACGCTGTTGCAGAGTCCAGGGACCGCCGGTTATGTGGCCTTGCTGCGGAAGGCTCTCAGCAGTCCACAAATTTCCTTTTATCACCTGCGCGGAAACCGGGACTACCAGAAGAACCAACATAGCGACCAGTAAATGGAAAGACATTATTCTCTTGTTCACAAATACCTCCTTGCCGGCGGCTACTACAGTGCCGCGGGCGTTCTATGACCTACCGGAAGACGGAAAATTGCCGTTGCCTCTTCATCCGTTGGGGAATTGCTGCAACGTTTTTTAGAACGTGAATCGCGCTCCCATCTGTACCTGTCTGGGGCCGCCAAAGCGAGTAGTGAACGGGGCAAACAGTGCCTGTCCAGCTGTGGGATTAGGAGCTGCCGCATTCCCGAACAGGCTGACCGCATCCGGACCGTAGCCCTTGTTGGTGTTATGCGTCACGTTGAAGAATTCAGCAAACGTCTCCAATTTTGAATGCTCGCCGGTGCGGAATGACTTCAGAATGCGCATGTCAAGATCATTGAAGGGGCTTCCGCGCATGCTGTTGCGTCCGGCAACATGACCATTGATGATGGCGCG
>DASXJO010000761.1:0-2805 GCA_036497385.1 Candidatus Angelobacter sp.
ACGGTGCCGACTCTTGTAATGCAGAGTGATGATGACCAAATCGTACCCTACAAAGACGCTTCAGTGCTGCAAGCCAAGCTGCTCCAGCATGCCACGCTCAAAATTTACCCGGACTTCTCACACGGCATGATGACCACTCACGCCGACGCGATCAATGCGGACATCCTCGCATTCATCCGAAGCTAAACCCAAGGAAAAGAAACACAAGCAAGGAGAAAAGCGGAGAATGTCACGGCCCTGCATCGCATTATTGTTGTTCACTTGCGGGAGCGGACAGAGCCATCAGCCCCGACCTCGAGCGCTGGTACGCCACACGAGCCACGGCCATTCAGGTCGAAGTCTTCGGCGCCAGCTATGCAGTCTACGTTTCCCGGCCGAAGGAGGGTTCAGCACTGATCGAAGAAGCTGCATCGCACCTGCGATAGAATAGCGTTGCTGACGCCAGGCGCTCCGATGCATCAGAAAAGGATCGCGCGGTTCACGGTTCATCCGCTGCTAGCTTCCGATGGATCGCGGAAAGAGGATTTATGTCAAAGGTGTGGCTCATTACCGGTGCTTCTCGCGGCCTCGGCCGTGCGTTTACAGAAGCAGTACTTGAAGCAGGAGATTGCGTGGTCGCGACAGCCCGCAATCCGGAGCAGCTTGTCGAGCTTCAGGGCAGATACTCCGGGAAAATTCGTGCTGTCGCGCTCGATGTGACCAATGAAGCGCAAGCCAAGGCGGCCTTCGAAGCGGCGATTGCATCCTTCGGAGTCCTGGACGTGCTTGTGAACAATGCCGGCTACGGTTATGTGTGCCCTGTTGAAAATACGCCACTCACCGACTTTCGCGCGCAGATAGAGACCAACTTATTTGGTGTCATCATCATGACCAAGGCTGTGCTGCCCTATTTCCGTGAGCGCAGGGCCGGACACATCATCCAGGTGACCTCGATCGCAGGGCGCATCGGACCGGCAGGGCGCGCACCGTACGCCGCCGCGAAGTTCGGAGTTGAGGGGTTCTCCGAATCGCTGCTCAAAGAGATCGGACCGCTCGGCATCAAAGTTACGATCATTGAACCTGGCGGCTTTCGCACCGATTTTGCCGGGTCCTCCACCCAACTGAACGAAGGCCACCCAGAGTATGACTCCACTGTCGGTGCGGCTATTCGCTTCCAGAGAAGCTATAACGGGAGACAGCCGGGGGATCCGGCGAAGGCAGCGGCGGCGCTTCTACACGTTGCCTCGCTGTCCGAGCCGCCGCTACGGCTGCTGCTCGGAAGCGACTCTTACGCGGCAGCCGAAAAGAGTGCTGTTGATAAGCTCGAGTCAGACAGGAACTGGAAGGATCTCAGCCTCTCAACTGACTATTCATTCAGCGAGACACCCGTCTAAGAACTTGGTGCACGAATGGCTACGAACTAGAAATTTGAAAGTCGCTCAATAGCATGTCGGGAACAAAAAAGTGCCCGCCAATGGACCAGGATTTGGACCATAAAAATCATGCTGACGATCAGGTTGCAAGACACGAAACGTAAATTCCAAACATAAAGCGGTTGGCGAAGGAAAGTCGAACAAATGAAAGCCTTTGACCCTTGCGCAGCCCGGGAAGAAGAACTGCCTTCGGCAGAAAAGACGATTTGTACTCTGAAGAGGTTCGCGTTCCATGCTCATCATTCCCGTGGAGGCCTTCTTGTAGGATATATGTACTCCCATAGCGCCACACCGTTGCCGCTCACATTGAGTTAGAAATACTAGGGTAGGAGGAACTCTGGATCTCTGGCGAGCAGTGACTGCGGTGTTACGGAGAGCAGCATCAACCGGATGGAACTCCTGGCATGGAATCGGTCCATTGAATGGATAATCGAGGAAGGTAGTAGGTTGAGAGGAGCCCGTGTGCAGTTAATCACCGACTCGCAATATGTCCATCAGAACAGCGCTCGAGAGGCCTCGTGGCGCAACAATAGTTGGCGGAACTACGATGGTAGGCCACTTGAAAATCGGGATCTGTGGAAACGATTCCTCTCGTTGCGTTCTAGGCTCCGAGCAAATGACCTTTCATCAAACCAAAGGGAAGAAATCACTCGCGTTGAGAGCAGTGGATAAGCGCTGCCAAAGCTGCTGCAAAGGGTGTAGCATCTGGCATTGATCGAGGTTTCAGATCGGGGAAAGTGGGAAGCCCCAAAGCGAAACTTCCCGGCGCTGC
This sequence comes from Candidatus Angelobacter sp., assembly GCA_036497385.1. Classification (GTDB taxonomy): domain Bacteria; phylum Acidobacteriota; class Terriglobia; order Terriglobales; family Acidobacteriaceae; genus Angelobacter. The sequence goes on from DASXJO010000761.1 coordinate 2,185, forward strand.
GGGCTTGTTTCCGTCGAAAGGCCAATGATCGTGATCAGCCCCTATCGATCGGTGGTGATTGACAAGAGCGAAAACAAAATACATTTCGTTGGTTATGACGAGGACAAGCAACAACATTTAGAGAACTACTATGCGTACGCTGAGCCGGTAATCGATGGCCATTACACCGTAGACAGACGTACGGCGTTCGGTTCGGCAGCCGGCTCAAATATCCTGTCATCGAAGAGATCCTTGAGGAAATCGTGTTGTGAACAATCGAATTGCGTTCGCGAACCACCTGAGGCCGAGGATCACTAAACTGCCCATCTGTCGATCCGGCCCGGCGCGTACACAACTTGCAAGGGCAGGGAAGTCTACAGTGCCGGACTCTGTTTCGCTTGTGCGCAAATTTAATCAATATCCCCTCGTCCTAGACATCCGGCACGAGAGTTGGAACGATCCAGAAATACTAGGCACGCTTGCAATGAGCTTTGATGTTTCAATGTGATGCAGAAAGGAGTCGTCGCACTCTAACTGAGAGATGCCGGATTAACATTCCCGGCAGATCGAGCAATAAGTCGATTATCGTCCAGGCTAACGATTCCATGTTTATGACCTCGGGGCTGAGAAAGATTATGCGTT
>DASXJO010000762.1:0-4291 GCA_036497385.1 Candidatus Angelobacter sp.
GCCTATGAAAAAGGCGTGATGGCGCAGCGCGGCATCGAGTACTGAGTAGCCATCGAATGAAAGTGAGCAGATAAATTGGCGTGGTTTAAGCGCGAATCCAGTGAGATCCAGGCGACTGACGAGAAACGTGTGCGCACGGAAGGCCTGTGGGTCAAATGTGAAGGCTGCCGGCAGATCATCTGGAAAAAGGAACTGGAAGACAATCTAAACGTCTGCACCAAGTGCGACTATCACTTCCGCATCGATTCAGCGCAGCGGCTCATGCTGCTGCTGGATGAAGACAGCATTGAGATTCAGGATGAAAACCTGGAATCCACTGATCCTCTCAATTTTACAGATACCCGGCCCTATAAAGCCCGTCTGGAAAAGAGCAAGTCTTCTACCGGCTTGAACGACGCGATCAGAAATGCCACGGGCACAATGAACGGGCGCCCCGTAATAGTGAGCTCCATGGAATATTCCTTCATTGGCGGCAGCATGGGCGCGGTTGTGGGCGAAGCCATTACGCGAGCAATTGAGCGCGCATGCAAAGACCGCAAACCAATTATTGTGGTCTCGGCTTCCGGCGGCGCGCGGATGATGGAAGGCGTGGTCAGCCTGATGCAGATGGCAAAAATCTCTGCGGCCCTGGCGCGCTTGGATAGTGCGCGTGTGCCCTATATTTCCGTGCTTACTGATCCGACTACCGGTGGCGTGACCGCTTCTTACGCCATGCTGGGCGACCTGAATATTGCGGAGCCCGGCGCGCTGATCGGTTTTGCCGGGCCGCGCGTGATTGAGCAGACCATCCGGCAGAAACTGCCTGAAGGTTTCCAGACCAGCGAGTTTCTGCTGCAACACGGAATGCTGGACGCGGTTGTTCATCGCAAGGACATGAAGTCATACATTGCTCGCGCTCTCGATTTCATGGCTCCAAAGGCAGCCTGAGCTGTGTCCGCTACTTACGAATTTGCCGTAAATAATTTGTTGGCTCTGGGCCACGAACTTGCGTCCAACCGAAAGTTTGACTTGGCGCACATGCGCCGACTGGCCGATGCGTTAGGCAATCCGCAACGCAAGCTGCAGAGTGTATTGATCGCCGGCACCAACGGCAAAGGTTCCACGGCGGCGACGCTCGCCAGCATCGTGCAAACGGCTGGCTATCGCACCGGACTCTATACCTCGCCTCACCTGCTGCGCGTGAATGAGCGTATCCAAATCAACCAGGAGCCAATCAGCGACGCCGAATTTGCCGTCATCTATGACCGCGTTGAAGGCTGCGCGCATGATCTGGTGGAGCGCGGTGAGCTGCCATGGCATCCCAGCTTTTTTGAAATGCTCACCGCCATGGCTTTCGAATATTTCGCCAGCGCCGGAATCGATTTGGCGGTACTTGAAGTAGGTCTGGGCGGTCGGCTGGATGCGACGAATATTGTTGATCCTTTGATTTCCGTGATCACCGATATTGACTTCGATCACCAGAACTTTCTTGGGAATACGCTGCCGGAAATCGCGCGCGAAAAAGCCGGTATCCTGCGTCCGAAAGGGACAGTCGTGCTTCTGCCGCAGCATCCAGTAGTAAATGAGACGCTGGGGAAAGAGATCATGGATCGCGACGCTCACGCTGTCAGCGCCGTGAAACATATGCCGGCGATGACTCCCGTTGCGGAGGATGAGATGAACCAGAACGCGGTGGCCCGTAATCAATTCACTCTGGCCGTTATGAACAAAGAGATCAAAGTTGATTTCCCGTTGACGGGCCGTCATCAGTTGCGCAACTTGGCTCTGGCTATTACCGCCGCTGAAGAGCTCAATAAATTTGGTTTTCATATTTCCGCGCAAGACGTTGAGCAGGGTATTCACTCAACCACATGGCCTGCTCGCTTTCAGGTGATTCCTCCCGCGGATGGGTTTCCTGAAGTTGTACTCGACGTGGCGCATAATCCCGCCGGCGCGTGGGCGTTGCGTTCCGCGCTTTCTACGTTCTACGAAGGGCGTCCGCTAACATTTATCTTCGGCGCAATGCGCGACAAAGCCATTGGCGAGATTGCCGATATTATTTTCCCGCTCGCTGATCGCGTAATCGCAACACATGCCGAGAATCCACGTGCTGCTTCTCAGCAGCAAATTGCCGAAGTCGGCGCGCACACGCAGACCGAGATATTGCAGGCAAAGTCCGTGCCGGAAGCGCTGGAGCGTGCCTGCGCTCTCGCCGGAAGCGGAGGCGTGATCGTGATTACCGGCTCCATTTATATTGTGGGTGAAGCGCTGGGTATTCTTGCCCGCAAACCAGTTCGGCAGGGTGCTTGATCTGTGCCAGAGACCACGCAAGCAGACATCAGGCAGCAAGAAGCAACAGGCGGTATTCGCCACCTTGGCTCGCGGGTGCGTTCCTATTTTGTGTGGACCCCTCTTGTGTGGCTTTACACCCTGGTTCTGGGATGTGTTTCCCTCGTTGTTTCGTTTTTTGACCCGACCGGAGAGCGTCAGCAAAATATCGCGCGGCTGTGGTCTCGGATGATTCTCTGGACTGTGGGTGCCAAGGTGCAAGTTGAAGGCCTGGATAAAATCGATATTAGGAAGCCGCAGGTTTATGTCGTCAATCATCTTTCGGCGTTCGATATTCCAGTGTTGTATACGCACCTGCCATTTCAGTTCAGGATTCTGGCCAAGAAAGAGCTGTTCCGCTATCCGTTCATGGGCTGGCACCTGAGCCGATCGGGACAGATTCCTGTTGTTCTGGAAAATCCCAAGGCCTCCGTGCGGAGCTTGAACCTGGCTGTGGCGGCCATCCGTAAAGGTAACTCGCTGGTCATTTTTCCTGAGGGCGGACGTTCTCCTAACGGCCAGCTTCAATCTTTTATGGGCGGCGCATTTTATGCGGCGGTAAAAGCGCAGGTGGACGTGGTCCCCATCGTCTTGGTCGGCACCTATGAGATGCTCAAGATGAATTCCTATCACATCAAGCCGGGGCCAATCCAAATGATAGTCGGCTCGCCGATTCCTACGTCCGGCATGTCCACTCGCGATATCGCCAAAATCACCCAGCAGGCGCGGATTGTGATTGGCGACCTCTACTACTCGCGGTGTTTGGTTCCGGATTTGCGGACAGAGCAGCCCGTAACGAACGAACCTACAAAGTTATAGTGGAATAAATAAGCAGCTAAAAGGTAAGTTTCTGGCGAATGCGATAAAAATCGACGGCACAGTGGGAGCGAAGCCCAGAATCGCCATACCCGAGCCTTGCTCGTATGACCCTGAATATAGCGGCCGCGCCCTGCCGGCTTATCTGCGAGCGATAGAAGCCGCTGGCGGCGAACCGGTTGTTATCCCCTTAAAGACTTCGCCGGAAGAAATCGCACGGATTATTACGTCCTGCGCTGCAATCCTGCTGCCCGGAAGCAAGGCAGATGTTGATCCGCAAAAGTTCAACGCTGCTGCGCATCCCAAGACGGCTCCAGCCGATCCGCCGCGCGATGCCGCCGACGAACTGCTCCTTCAGGACGCTTACAACCTACGCAAACCTGTCTTCGGGATTTGTTATGGCTTGCAATCGCTCAACGTTTGGCGCACGGGCTCGCTGGTGCAGCACATTGAATCCAGCGTGAACCACAGCCCCGGCGCAAAGGTGGGGTTCGCACACCAAGTGACGCTCGCTCAAGATTCGCTGCTGGCGAAGGAAATTCTCAACGGAAAGGATTCAACGCTTGTGCCGGTAAACTCCAGCCATCATCAGTCCGCCGATGTTGTGGGTGATGGTCTGCGCGCGGTGGCGCACTGCGCAGAAGATGGCGTGATTGAAGCAATTGAAGGGACTGTGCCCGGACACTACGTTGTGGCCGTGCAATGGCATCCGGAGCGGAACTTTGAGACCGACCAGGTTTCCAGCAACCTATTTCGCGGGTTTGTTGATTCAGCGCGCGAATGGCATCAGCGCAATCCTTAAGCGCTCGCCGGCCTTGCGCGGATGGCTTGTTGTTCCGTATCGTACTTGCCATGCCGGGAAAGGGAATTGTCCTGTCGTTGGAAGGCCGCGTCGCCGTTGTTACCGGCGGTTCGCGTGGAATCGGCGCGGCGATTGTAAGAATGTTCACGCAGGCTGGAGCGCGCGTCGTCTTTAACTATCAAAAGGCAAGCAAAGTAGCGGACGACCTGTGCTGGGAATGCGGCGGGGAAAAACAGTGTGTCGCGGTCCAGGCTGATCTCTCTTCTGCCCAGGCGGCGAAGCCTCTGATCGATGCAGCCATTCAGCACTTCGGCTAAGTTGATATCGTTGTAGGCAATCACGGTGTTTGGCCGCCGCAAGACGCAC
>DASXJO010000763.1:0-2000 GCA_036497385.1 Candidatus Angelobacter sp.
TCGCCAAAGCGGCGGTCGCGCTGCGCAACGTGGATACCAACCAGACTTATAAAACGACCTCAAACAACGTGGGCTTCTACATCCTGCCTAATGTGCCGCCGGGAAATTATGAACTGACAGCGGAATCGCAGGGGTTTGCCAAATATTCCCAGACCGGCATTGTGCTGCGCGTGGCCCAGGTGGCGACGATTGACATGAACCTGAAAGTGGCAGGCACGACGGAAGAAGTAATGGTCAACACTGAAGCGCCGGTTATCGAGCCGACGCGGACCGAAGTGAGCCAGGTGATTGAGACACAGCAGATCCAATCACTGCCTATCTCCGGGCGGCTGTTTACAGATTTCGCGCTGCTCAGCCCGGGCGTGACCACGGGAAGAATCAGCCTGCAATCGACATTTACCGACCCTTCAGTAACGCGCATTTCATTTGGCGGACAGCGCGACTTGAACAACAGCGTGACGGTGGACGGCGCGGACAACATCAATACGGCGACCGGATCGCAACGCGCCACGCCTTCACAGGAAGCGGTGAGCGAATTCCGCGTGGTTAACAACAGCTTTGCCGCCGAGTACGGGCGCGCGCTCGGCGGGATTGTGAACATCGTTACCAAGTCCGGAACGAACGACACTCACGGCTCGGTCTATGAGTACTTTATGAACAACAAGCTGAATGCTGAGCCGCTGCTGGCTGCGCCGGGATTTGACACGTTCCGGCAAAACCAGTTTGGAGCAACGCTGGGCGGCCCGCTCAAGAAAGACAAGACTTTTTATTTCCTGAACTATGAAGGCCAAAGGAAAGGGCAATCGCCGCAATATCCGGGCCTGCTGGTGAGCAACATAGGAGCGATCAACGCGCTGAAAACCAGCCTTGGCATCGCGCCGGAAAATCTGAACCTGCTGAAGACCGCCGACGTGGACAACGGGTTCGTGAAGATCGATCACCAGCTCACGGATAATAATCGCCTTTCCGCGCGCTATTCAATCCAGGACGCTACGAACCTGAACATGCTGGTGGGTGAAACGCTGGACGGCGGTGGCATTGGCGCTCCAAGCAGCGGACGCAACGGATCACTGCGCGACCAGGACTTGGTAGCAACGCTGACGACCACGCTCACAGAGAACAAGGTGAACTCACTGCTGCTGCAGTGGGCGCGACGCAACTATGGCTTTGCCGGCGTAACTGGCCAGCCCAATCTCGATGTTCCCAACCTGCTGCTCTTCGGCCACAACTTTGGCGCGTTTGACCGTTACAATGAAACGCGCATTCAGGGTTCAGATACTTTCTCATGGGTCCACGGCAAGCACTACGCCAAGTTCGGATTCGATACCAATTACGTGCGCAATTTTGTGATCTGGCCCGGCTTCACGCCCGCTCGCGTGATCTTCCCCAGCCTGGATGATTTGCTGGCTTCGGGCAAGTCTGATTGGGGATCAACACCGTGTCCTGCGCCACTGGTAGGACTTGTGGCTCCGTGCCTGGCGGCTTTCTTCTGGGGTGCACCGATTGGTCCCGGGCCGTTCAATCCCAACGCGGCATCGCCTTCAGTCCCGACAACATGGGACCAGGCTTTTCTCGCTTCAGAAGCGTCCAATTTCTTCGTTCACGTCAACCACAGTTATTACGGATTCTTTGCCCAGGACCAATATAAAGTAACGCCAAAGCTAACGGTGAATTACGGCCTCAGGTATGACGTTGAAGCGGGACTTGGCTTCTTCGTGAATGGCGATCACAACAACTTCCAGCCGCGAGTAGGTTTTGCTTACGCGCCGGATTCGAAGACCGTGATCCGCAGCGGGTTTGGCATTTTTAATGACAAATACAGCCTGACGTTCTTCTTTGTGCCCGCGCCGCAGCGGCCGCCAATCATCGCCGGGCTGCCGACCGTGAAAAACCAGGTGACTGGAACTTATCTGCTGAACAGCATCTTCCTGCCAACTCCATGCGTGCTTGCAGGATGCCCGAGCGTGCCTCCCTTGCCGCTGCCTCCGGGCACAGTTCCG
>DASXJO010000764.1:0-5906 GCA_036497385.1 Candidatus Angelobacter sp.
GCAGGTAATCGCCGAGGCGCAGAAAACCGGCGGTATGGCGGCCTTTGTGGACGCCGAACACGCTCTTGATCCCATTTATGCCCGCAAGCTCGGCGTGGACGTCGACAACCTGCTGGTGGCCCAGCCCGACTATGGCGAGCAAGCGCTGGAAATCGCCGAAGCGCTGGTTCGCTCCAATGCCATTGACGTGCTAGTGGTGGACTCCGTTGCGGCGCTGGTTCCCAAAGCCGAACTGGAAGGCGAAATGGGAGACAGTCACATGGGCCTGCAGGCCCGTTTGATGTCACAGGCACTGCGCAAGCTGACCGGGATCGTTTCCAAGTCACGCACCTGCCTGATCTTCATCAACCAGATCCGCGAGAAGATTGGCGTGATGTTTGGCAATCCTGAGACCACCACGGGCGGCCGGGCACTCAAGTTTTATTCGTCCGTGCGTGTCGATATCCGCCGCATTGGCGCCATCAAGGATGGGGATGTGGTGGTTGGCAACAGGACCAAAATCAAGGTCGTGAAGAACAAGACCGCAGCTCCTTTCCGCGAAGCCGAATTTGACATCATGTATGGCGAAGGCATCTCCCGCGAAGGCGATCTGCTTGATCTGGGGGTGGCCAAGGAACTTGTGGAAAAGTCCGGCGCCTGGTTCAGTTACAAAGGCGAACGCATTGGCCAGGGACGCGAAAACGTAAAGCAATTCCTGAAGGACAATAAAGACATGATGGTGAAGCTGGAAGCAGAGCTGAGAAAAGAACTCGGCTTGCACATCCTGGTGCAGGAACCGCCAGCGCCTTCAGTTGAGCAAAAGCAAGCTGCCGCTGCCCACGCAAAAATGCCGGCAAGGCGATAAGTTTCGTCGCTACTTCACGAAAGATGAGAGGCGCAGGGTTCCTGCGCCTCTCTTTTCTCTCCGCAGCCCTCACGGATTATGGCAGTATGCCGTACACGGTCAATTGATTTGCCCCGCCCACGTAAACGTGACCGTTGGCCACCGTGGGAGAGGTAAATTTCAGGGCTTTACCCGCGGTATCGCGCGTTCCCGCTTGTGTGCTGTTATAAAGCTCGGTCAATGTTGCCCCGTCATATGCATGCAGGACCGCTGGGCCAGAAGTGTTAATCGTTCCGTCTGGAGTTCCTCCCACATAGGCGTGGAGATCCAGCGCCCACACAACAGAGTTGGTTCCATCGGTTGAGATCATTGGAGAAGTCCCTGGATAGAGAAAGACATTGCTCGTCTGGGCCGTCGGAGCGGTGGAAAGCAAGCCACTTGAGAAGGTGAACAACTCCAGCGGCTCATTCACCTCTCCAAAATAGATGCGCGATCCCAAAGCAGCAGGGGTGGCAAACAGCCCATTGGTTGGTTCTGGATTGCCAACAGCAACCGTCTCAACGTTGCTGTTGGTGGAAGAGTTGAATTTGCCCATGCTGCTGCGATTTACAAGATAAATTTTCCCATCTTTACCTCCCACGACTCCCAGGCTGGGAGCAACGGCTCCGGACTGAGTGGGAGGCAGAATTGGGCCGACAGCCCCTAGATCCAGGTCATTTGCCGTAAGATCAGCGGTGTTCGACGGAGTGAAGTAATCTTCCAGCACCAGCGCTCCGGATTGCAATGCCAGCTTTAGCACAGAGTTTCCCGCGTCTCGTCCGCCGGTATTAAGGTCGAAGGCACCATTGCCGGTTGCAATATAAATATTGCTGGAAGAGTCTGCGGCAGGGCCGTCCCCACTTTGCCAGATCGCTGAAGCTCCTTGATCAGGGCTGGTGCAGAACACCGCTACTTGATGCAGCACTCCGGTTCCGGAGGCGCTATAGGCAAAAAGCCATCCGTTGTAAGGAAGCTGGTCGCCATTGGAACCATATGCGATGTAAACATTGCCGTTCAGAAGCAGCAGGGCTGGCCGCTGCAAATGCTGTTTGGGGACGAAAGGCACGCGCCCATTGACCGCGAGAGCAGGATAGGTGCCGGGAACGGAGCCCTGAATCTTTATGGGCCCGCCAAACTTCTCCGCCCCGCTGGTGAGGCTGAGAGCATGCAAGCGATGAACAATGCTTCCATTTTCGCTGGTGGAAACAGCCACATAAAGAGTACTGGTCGAGGTATCAATGACCGGGGTGCTGCTAATACTGATTTCCGGCGCAATCAAAGCATTGGCCGGCTTGGCGATCGTCGTAATTCCCGCCGATGGATTGATAAAACTGCGCTTCCAAAATGGCGCAGTGGTGCGGCCATCGGCCTCAAAGGCATAGACGCTGCTATGTTCAGTGGCCACAAAAACCACATTGTGTTTGGCCCCCGCGATGGTCAGGTTGGCAACATGCAAGGGCTGAGCATAAATCTGGCCGTCCACAGTACGGGTAAATACTTTTCCAAACGTTGAAGACTTAACCGTGGACTTCGTCAACGCAAACTCTTGTAGATTCACGCCACTGCGAAAACGGTCAGCATGGTAAGTAAACATTCCAGGGTAATCCGTGACCCAGACCCTGGCAGTTCCGACCGCGCTGCTTTGCACCACGCTCTTAGCCGTGATGGTATGGGTGCTCCGCTTGGCCGGAGGGTGATACAGGCCAGATGTGGAAATGGTTCCCACCGTGGAATTGCCGCTGCGCACTCCGTCCACGAACCAGACTACACTGTGATTTGTGGTGTTAACGACCGTAGCCGTGTATTGTTGCTGCTCAGTCAACGTGAGGGAAGCTTTGGCAGGATGAACAGTTACACCAGCTCCGCCAAAGGCGCTGGCTCCAAGGCAAAATAAGATTGCTGCCAAAAGCCCAGGGATTCGGCCCGACTTCATAAAACACCTACATGCAAATTGATCTGCTGCTTACATTGGAAGGCACATGAGCAGCGCGGGATGGCTTATTCATATCGATAATGAATGGGACGGTGATTGAGAGAGGGCGTATGCTGAGGGTGGCCTGCGTAATGCGATCCCCTGTCATCCAGAGAGTTCTACGCGTCATGCCGTTCCTGCTTCTTGCCCTTTATATCGGCCTGTTTCTATTCGCTTATTTCCTCTCTGACAGCATGATCTTCCTGCCGCATCCCTCTTCTTACCAGGATTCGGCAGAGATCATAAAGATCACCACCGCCAGTGGAAAGAAGATTTCCGCTGTCTACCTTCCTAATCCTTCCACCAAATTCACTCTGCTGGTAAGCCATGGCAATGCAGAAGACATGGGAGATGACAAGTACTGGCTGGACGGCCTGCGGCACGCCGGCTTTAGCGTGTTTGCTTATGACTATGAAGGATACGGAACCAGCGAGGGGAAACCGAGTGAGAAGGCCTTTTACGAAGATGCCGCTGCCGCATATGAATTCCTGGCCGTGGATCTAAAGACGCCGCCGGACAGGATCATTATCTTTGGCCGATCAGTGGGCACGGGACCAGCGGCTTACATTGCGGCGAAAAGACCTTCAGCAGGGGTGATCCTGCAAAGTCCGTTCGTTTCTGCGTTTCGTGTACTCACCCGGATTCCCTTGCTGCCTTTTGACAAGTTTCCGAACTACAAATACATCCGGCACATTCACAGCCCAGTCTTGATCATGCACAGCCACGCGGATTCCGTGATTCCCTTCTGGCATGGACAAAAGCTGTTCGATTTGGCTAACCCGCCCAAGCAGTCATTCTGGGCGACGAATACCGACCACAATGACATGGATTTGGCTCAAGGCTATATCGAGGCCATTCAGGCATTCGCGGCTACTTTAGGTAAGGCAGAACCTGCGTCTCCGCCGCCGCTACATGGGCCCAGAGTGCCGTAAATCGACGTTCTTCCGGAGCCCAGAGGCTACTGCATTGTCCCCGGATGGCAGGTCGAGCCCACGCCCGGCGGCACTGGAACACCCGTCGGCGGCGTGGCCCAGGGCTTGCCGGTGAAGTCAAAGAAGTCGAGCAAGTTGGGCTGAGCGGCATCGCGGTTCGTCAACGCCGGCAGGCCAAAGCGCTGTTCCACAAAATGGATCACCGCAGTGTGGTCCATGGCGGTATGTCCCACGTAATGTCGGCGGGCAAACGGTGACACGATCATGTTGGGCACGCGGAACCCGAGTTGCGCACCAAAGCCAGAGTGTCCGGCGGCGGCAGCATCAGCCGCATGTGCACCCGGACTCGACGGTCGCAGATCGCAATGGTTGGTATAAACACCCGCCGTTGTAGGCTGGCACGGCAGGAATCCATCAGGATTCACCGCAATAGGCGCAATGTCGCCTTCCAGGCTTGCCAGCGCTGAGCTGGTGTTCTGGTTTGTATGTCCCGGAACCGGCGGCACGTGATCATAAGGCCCGCCGCCTTCGTCGAAGGTAAAGAACAAGGCCGAATTTGACCATGATGGGCTGGACATCAGGGAGTTGATGATGTTTGAAATCTGGGCCTGACCGGAAAGGATCGACTGGCCGGAGCCGGGATGTTCATCGCCATGGCCGAAATTGGCTTCGATATAGGCGAATGCGGGAAGGGTATTGTTCTGCACGTCAGTAAAGTACTGGCTGATCGGCGCAATGTGCGTGGAATCCACTGTCAGAACGCCGCTGGAATTTCTGAAAATGTATTTGCCGCTATACGTGAAATAGGTGAAGGTCGTGGACGGGCTGCCATTGGCGTTCGTTGTTGAGTAATAAAGCTTCCAGGAAATGCCATGTTCATCCAGCGACTGGAATATGGTCTTGGCCGTGAGCTGGGGCGCATGATCGTCATTGCCAGGATCAAACACGTATCCCTGCGTGGTGCCTCCGGACATAGTTGCCAGCCGGTTGGGAATGGTCTTGCTTGCCACCGGCGAGAACCAGCGATCGGAAAGCGCGAATTGCGAAGCCATGAAGTAGTAGTAATTCAGTTCAGCCGCGCCGGTCGTGCTGGTGTCCTCATAAAAAGCCATAGCGCGCTGGCCGGCCAGATCAGTAAACGCTCCGCTGCCGCTGCCGGATTTTGCGAAACCTTCAGCCGTGTGGACGAACCCGTCCATCAGAATCGGACGCGTGGTGGTGAAATCAAACCGGCTCACATCGCCAAAGCTTTCCAGCCATGCCGAGCTCATATCGTCAAGGCAGCTGCTGGTTGTATGGAAGAGCTGGAACACCGTACCTTCATCATTCTTGTTGAAGATCGTGGTGAGTTTGTCGTCGATGCCGTCCACATCGTACTCGCGCTGATCGTCGCCAATGTTCCAGCCGTGCGCCTTGCGATACGGATTCAACATTCCAAAATAGCTATCAAAACTGCGATTTTCCTGTTGCACCAAGATTACGTGGCTGATGGCCGTGATACCGGGTCCCGGAGTCGGCGTGGGCGTTGCCGTGGGAGTTGGGGTAGCGGTTGGGGTTGGGGTCGGAGTTGCCGTTGGTGTAGGCATGGGAGTTGGACTAGGCGCCGGTGTGGGGGTTGGCGTCGGAGTTGGTGATGCGGCTACGGTAATACTCTCTGAAGACGAGAAGAAAAATCCGCTAGAATCCCACGCGCGGATAACGATTGCATGCTTTCCCGCTGACAGAGACAGGACAGCTGTGAGCGACGCATTCGCGCTCTGGGCCTTCTTCACCGAATCGATATACATAATCATCGCCGTGACCGGATGAGAAGTGTCCCGGGCGCCCGCGGAAAAAGTTACGGGAGAAGCCACCGTGGCTCCGCTGGCGGGCGAGCAGATCTTAACCGTTTTATCGACTGTGGCAGTGCAAACCGCAGATGCCGCGCTCGCCGATGCGAGAAGGAAGGTTGCAACAAGAAAACCGCGAAGAGAGATCACCCAGGGCCCCATTTCAGAACAAAGGAAGAATCGCCAATTAACTTCTTATAGCGGGGGGCACACGGGCAGCTTTACTGTTGACACAGCTCCGCCTGCGCAGCCCCCCTGGAATTGTTCTTCAAACTAGGAGAGCAGCGGCTCAACGGGGGTTGTCCTCAAAA
>DASXJO010000765.1:0-3167 GCA_036497385.1 Candidatus Angelobacter sp.
GCCACCGCAGCTATCTCCGCAGTCCTGGCGTTGCCTTTGATCTTGCTTGAATTCGGATGGCCTGTGGCCTGGGCATTTTTTCCCGCTGGCGCGCTGTTTCGCACACTGTGGACGAGCTTCCAGTTTCGACCGGTAGGAAATTCACTGAACACACTCATCATGAGCACAGTCGCTCAGGCAGTGCTTTTCTGGATTGCCGCCGCGCTGGTCTTTGCCCGGCGCGATGTAACTATTTCTCCGGAGTAGCGGTTACGGGGTTGGGGAAAGTGGAACTTCCTGGGTTTAAACTTCCTGGTGTGGCGTTTCCTGCTGCCGCTGCTGTAGGAAGCAGGTCGCGCGCGCCAGCGTCCGAATAGGTAAGAACGCGTCCCGGCATTACGCCCAAATAAATCGTGGCAATTGCGGCCAGCACCAACGCTAACTTCATGGCGCCGGTGGCAGGTGCGGGAGCCTCGGCAATAATCGGCTCGCGCATATACATCACCACAATTAGACGTAGGTAATAGTAGGAGGCAACTGCGCTGTTCACGAGGCCAATGATCGTGAGCCAAACAAGCGCCGTGGGATGTGCATTGGCTGAAAGCGCGGCGTTGAACACGTAATACTTTGCCAGGAATCCGGCGGTTGCGGGTATGCCGATCAGCGAAAGCATGAAGATGGTGAGGGTAAACGCGAGTAACGGGGAGCGGCGGCCAAGCCCGGAGTAGTCGTCGACGGAGACATAGCGCTCGCCACCCGCGCCAAAATGGCTGACCACAGCAAATGCGCCCACGTTCATGGCCGCATAAGAAGCGGTGTAAAAGATAGCTGCGGACCTTCCAATTTCATTGCTGGCCGCAAATGCAACCAGCAGGTAGCCGGCATGGGCGATGGAAGAATAAGCCAGCATGCGTTTCACGTTGTTCTGCATCAGAGCGCCAAAGTTGCCCAGCGTCATGGAGAGCGCGGCGCAGATCCAGATCAGCGGCAGCCAACCGGATGAAGTGGTGGCAAACAGGACGCGCAGCAAGACGGCGAAGGCTGCGGCCTTGGGGCCAGTGGACATCAGAGCCACGATCGGAGCGGGAGCACCTTCATAAACGTCAGGCGTCCATATGTGGAACGGAGCGGCGGCGACTTTGAAGCCTAAACCCACGATCATCAGTGCCGTTGCGGCAATGGCCAGAAGCCCGGGATTGCTGCCGAGAGCCGGGCCAATTTTCAAGATGCTAGTTGATCCTGTCGCACCAAACATCAGCGCCACGCCATAGAGGAAGAAGGCGGTAGCGAACGATCCCAGCAGGAAATACTTGATGGATGATTCAGCGCTGCCGGCGTTGCGGCGCCGATATCCCGCAAGGATGTAAGTGGAGATCGAAGAAATTTCGAGCGCGATGAAGATCAGAACCAACTCGACCGCCGATGACATCAAGACCATGCCCACGGTGCCGAACAGGATCAAGGCATAATATTCGCCGCTGCGGATGTTTTGCGCTTCAAGGTATTCGAGCGAAGCCAGGATACAGACTCCGGAAATCGCGGGAATCAGCAGGTGAAAGAAGATGGCGAAGCTATCCACACGCACCATGCCGAACCATCCGGGTGCGGCAAAGCTGGCATCGCGGGCGTTCCAGGCGATCTGGCAGAAAGTGGCTGCAATCGCGGCGATTGTGCCGGCCAGGGCAACCAGGCCCAGACCCTTGCGGCTGGCGCCGGGCTTGAGCAGCGGATCAGCCATCATAACGATGATGCCAAAGGCAGTGAGCACCAGCTCAGGCAGGATGCGAATGTAGTCGATTGTGTGGATCGGGTTCATCTATTTCTGCCCACCCGTGGCGGAAGCGTTTTGGAGCGTTGCAGCGGCCGGTAAAGCTGGCGTCATAGTCTTTTGGTCAGGTTTGGCTGGATCGAAGCGTTTTAGCGCCTGCGCTTTTGTTCCGGCGGCCTGCGGCATAGTGCTCAGGACGGCGGGTTGAATCGACTTCATCCAGTAAGGTGATACCACGCCCATAATTACGGCCATCACAACCAGCGGAACCAGGGAAATGCGTTCGCGCGCGTCGATGTCTGGAAGTGTCTTGTTTTCTGCGTGGTGAATCTGGCCGTAAAAAACTTTCTGGTACATCCACAGCAGATAGCAAGCGCCCCAGATCACGCCGCTGGATCCCAGGATGGCGAAGAGCATGCCATGCGGTACCGCGCTCTGGAACGCGCCACTGAGCACCAGAAATTCGCCGACGAAACCGTTTAGTAGCGGCAGCCCGACGGAAGAGAGAACGGCCAGCAGGAAGAACGTGGCGTAAACCGGCATCGGGGTAGCAAGCCCGCCGAACTCTTTGAATTCGTAAGTGTGCTTGCGCTCGTAAAGCATCCCGGCCAGCATGAACAGAGCACCGGTAGAGATGCCGTGGTTTAGCATCTGATAAACCGCGCCGTCAGTGCCAATGGTCGTGAGGCTGAAAATGCCCAGCACCACAAAACCGAGATGGCTGACAGAGGAATAGGCGATCAGCTTTTTCAAATTTGGCTGTACCAGCGCAACCAGCGCGCCATAGATGATTCCGATTACAGCCAGCGTGTTAATCCAGCTTGAATTGTAAGCAGCCTGATCAGGGAACATGCCGACATTAAATCGCAATAGGCCATACGTTCCCATTTTGAGCAGCACGCCGGCCAGCAGGACGGAGCCGGCAGTCGGCGCTTCAACGTGCGCATCGGGCAACCATGTATGCAGCGGGAACAGCGGGACCTTTACGGCAAATGCGATAAAGAAGCCGAGGAAGAGCCATTGCAGCGCGGTTGAAGAGAATCCGCCATGTGCGATCACGTCGCGGAATGCCGTGTATTCAAAGTTGTGCTGCGGGTTATGCGTATACAGCCAGATGATCGCGGCCAGCATGAAGACCGAAGCGACCATCGTATAAAGGAAAAACTTTACGGCGGCATAGATCCGGCGCTCATGCCCGTACATGCCAATCAGCAGGGCCATGGGAATCAGCGTGGCTTCCCAGAAAACGTAGAAGAGGAACATGTCCAAGGCCAGAAACACGCCGATCATCGCCATTTCCAGCAGCAGCAGGAGGACAAAAAATTCCTTCACGCGATCATGAATCGATTTCCATGAGACCAGCACGCTCACGGGAACCAGCAATGTGGTGAGCAGCACCAGCCACATGGAGATGCCGTCA